>JBIPMB010000093.1:0-8295 GCA_044369355.1 Gammaproteobacteria bacterium
CTCAATACAAGGCGCAATAGTTATGGCGGGGTGTCCCGGTGATGGGGTCCTCGGCGCGCGCAGGCACGAGCACGACGGGGTATCACCGGAGACAGGACCACGCCAGCGATGATCCAAGATCATGTATTAGGTATACAAAACCATACTAGCGCACTCGGGTGTATTGAGTGCCGTAGCCTTATTTTTTGATCCCTTGTTTTTGCAAGTGATACGAGGAGAGTCGGTACAACTCTCCGGCCTAATGTTATTTGCCATTCCAGCGACAGTATTATGTGTTGCTATTTTTGTGAGTTGGCTTATTCATAAAATAGGAGTCGTTAATACGCTTATTTTAGGATTGCCTTGTGGCATCATCGCTTGTGTTCTACATGCATTTTTTTCAGAAACCATCTCTTTAGTCTATGTCATCATTGCTTTCATAGGGCTAGGCGCTATGTGGGCAATAGGGAATACGGCTTCTATTATTGCTGCACAAATGGCAGTAAGTCCTGAACGTAAAAGTGTCGCTACCGGGACGATAGTCACATTATTTAATATAGGTGGTTCTATAGGGTTGGCTGTGGCGATCGCGATTTATCATGCCGGCGCTACCCGTGCTTTAAAACAGCAAATCGGCAGTTTGGGCGTAGACAATATTGAGCGAGTTAAGCAATTTATAAGCAATCCCGCGGATCTCTTACAAGGACACATTTCGTTTGTATTACATGAAGTGTTTAATACTGCTTTTTTACAGGGGTTTTCCGCGGTCATGTGGTCGTTGTCTGCGTTATTATTTATAGCACTGTTGAGCGTGTTGAGTTGGAGTTTGGCTGCACGACGTGTGTAATTTCTCGGCTTGGTTATATCCAGGGCTGAGTATTATAATTCATCGCTGGCCGGGCCCGGTCACGCGACCTCTCCGTCGTGCTCGTGCCTGCGCGCGCCGGAGGCCTCTGTCGCGTGCCACCCGTCCATCACTATTGCGCTTTGTATTAAGTTCGCCATATCCATTTGTAATTCTTTGGTTCGGTTATATCTAGGGCTGAGTATTATAATTCATTGTTGGCCGGGCTCAGTCACGTAACTTCTCCATCGTGCTGGTGCCTGAGCGCGTCGCCCCCCTATTAATTCAACAACGGATGATTTTCTCGGAGTTAAATTAAGAACCCTTTACTACTATCAAAAATTAGTTTATTGTCAAAACTAATTTTACTCTGCCCGAAAATGATGTCCCAATGTAAGCTATTTTCCATTAATCCGCCAAAACCGGCATGAAAACCACAATGCCGTTCTTCAAACGGCAAACCAAGCCCACGGAGTTTTACTCCTGGGTTAGTACCTATACCAGCTTCCTCTAATATTGCATTGCCAGGGTTATCCTGTAAAATTTCTAAAATATCCTTTTTTAATTCGCTGTTTTTTGTATCAATATCAATTATTTTACGATCTTTCACTGTTAATTTAAGCGGCTCAGTGATCAAGCCATATTTTTTTGCCAAAGGTATTTGGCTTAAAAACCCCCCTGTAAAGTAAATAACGCCATTTACATTACTTGGTCCATTCGCTATTTCACTGGGTATAAAATCTGCAATCTCCAAACTACCATCAACATTATCCCATTTATTTGGATCAAGTTCTATTTCCAGTGAAGAGCCGTTATTGTCTGTAATATGCATGATTTTACTTTTTTTACCAAGATCAATTAGAGACTTATTTAAAATGTAAATATACTCAGACGGTGAAACAAAGATTTCATTAAAATAGTCATTAATATTAACTAACCTAATAATGTTTGTACATTGTTTCAGTTTTCTAAACTCTTGCCTTAAAATATTTAAACAATCTGGGGCTGGATGTGATCTTGATGAGGCATCATAGACAAAAATATATAACCTGTTATCAGAAAAGTTATTAGTGAAATCTGTTACAGATAGGTCCGATATTTCGAAACAGGAAAAATCAATCTTATTTTCTAATGCGGTTGCCTGAATTTCTTTAGAGAGGTCTTTATAAGATGGTTCATAATAGCAAAAAACAGATTGAGACTGATGATTTTTTAAGTAGCTTAAAAAATTTATAATAGCTTGTTTCTTAATATTTTTCATGAATGTACCCCTTTAAAAAAACCACTCCAATAAATACTTTAATATTCATCGGAGTTGAGTGTTAGTAATTAAAAATTAGAAATAATAGGCTGTATTTGTGCCCATAAAACTTTGTTGTATATTTTCTAACTCTTTAGCCATTTGAATTAAGCTCATAATGAACTCCAAAATTTAAAATTTACTATTTGGCTTTACCTGCAAAAATATCATAATGAAACGATATGCTCACAATAGTTGACCAAGTAGCGAAAAAGATGATTCCATTCCCTCACTTATACTAAAGCTTCTTATTTTAGTATCCACCTCTAATGAGATGTAAACTCATTGTAATAGACATTTTAGAAAGATAAATTAAGGAATTATTAAGAAATGAAGTTATTTTGAACTAACAGGCTGAGGACTCAATAAGAGATAGTTTTCATGGAAAAAGGTTGAATAATCTCTATATTTGGAAACAGCTGCAAAATATCAGCGGTATTTTCTTCTAAAAACAACAATTTCAAATTTGGTCCCGCATCTTGGGTGAAATAAACAGGCAGATTATCTAGACGTAATTGCCACACTTGCTGCATCCACGCCGCTGTTTTCGCATTGCTATAGGAAATCGCGGGCTTTGCCTCTAACATAGTAGCATGCATGGCGATTGCGTTGCGTTCACTGGCTTCCCCCAAAGCTGTAAAATCCTTTTCGGCCAAAGCGCTTTTTATCATCACCAGATCGGCCGCAACTTGCTCTGGCCATAGAGAATAAAGAGGGGAGGTTTGTTTGGTAATGGCCATTGCCTCTCGTGACGATATACTTTTTTTGTCGCCAGAGGCTAATAACAAGCCTATTCTTAACTGTGGCCAAACAATATCTAATGGCACTCCTAAGCTATCCATGCCATCATCACGTGAGCCGTGTTGCCATTCTACAAAGCCATCCCATAATGACCTACAAGCGCTGCCACTGCCTAAACGTGCCAGTAGTGATAATTCACTGCAACTTAATTGCCAGCCATATAATACATTTAAGCCTTTTACCACTGAAGCAAAACCACTGGCCGATGAAGCCAATCCGGCAGCGATGGGAATCGTGCTGGTAATATCAATATTTAAATGAGGTTCATCATTCTGGCGAAACAAGTTGATAAAAGAAAATAAGCGTTGATAGAAATCATGTTGCTCATCTACTGCTAGACCATTCAAATTTAAACGATCTGTTTTTTCATCTACAACTTCAAAAGCAAAATGACTGCCTTTTTGTGCCAAGCTAATGGATAAGCTAGGCGTCATCGGTAAATTCAATGTACTGTCTCTTTTGCCCCAATATTTACATAAAGCAATATTGACGGGAGCATAAACAGACCCTTTTTCTTGTTGTATGACGTTTGATTTCTCAGGCAATATTTTAGCGATGATCTGCTCTTTACTGTACAAGACTCACCCCCATGGTGCTGATCGTTAAGGGTATATAGCGTGCTTTAGGATGTAACGTTGTTATTTCTTCATTGCGAATATCTTGCCACTTGCCACCTAAGGCTAATAAACAATCTCCTAGACCTGATCCGGAAATTTTCACAGCTTCTACGGCAGCGCGTTTTTTTAGCCAATACATTAGGTGATCGCAGTGTGCATCACTGACTTGTAAAGCGTGTTGTAAGCCTTGATGTATCTCCATGCAGTGTGCTAATAAAATTTTATCGTCACGCTGCCAAGCATTACAAGCCAACTGTACCGTTTCTCCTATAGCGCGATAAATAGAGTTTAATACATCCCCAGCGTTGCTGAAGGTATCCTGTACTTGCTGTAATACCGTAGAAGTTGTTGTTTTATAACCACAATATAATAAATGCAGATCGGTACGTGGCGCTAAGGCCAAAATATTTTCTGTTTTGGGCGTATAATACAATACGCCTCCATATAAGCTTGCTAGCGCATCCATGCCTGAACCACGGCCTTGTAGGTTACGGATCAGTCCACGCGCATTCAGCCAAATATCCATTTTAATCTGAAAAAGCTTATCTAAGGCACTCAACAGTGCAACGGTGACTGCGGCCGAGCTGCCCAGGCCCAAAGTTGGATCTATACTAGAATCAATGCGTATGGTTAAGCCCTGTGTTATTTTCTGATTTTGCTGTATTAAACAGGCTAAAACAAAAGTATAGGGTTTAGCTATCGTTAATTCTTTTAAATGCGTCGTATAAGGAGGGAAGGTATTGGAGGTGATTTCAATCACATCATCGGCACGTTTTTTCAAAGTTACAGTGATATATTGATCTAGTGCAGCTACCATTGCGGGTTCGCCCGCTAATACTGCATGTTCGCCGAACAGCATAACGCTGCCGGGTGCGCGTACTTTAATCCAATCGCAGGCCATGAGTATCTCCTACGACTTTTTCAGCGGTATAACCAAAACCTTGACACAACGGAGTGGGGTCATCTGGACTAGCAATCAACACAATTCCTGCTTTATCACCATTAATACTGCCCGCGCCACATACTTTTGCGGCTAAGCCATTATTTTCTAGATGACTTATAAATGTTTGTACCGGTGTAGGGACTACACCTAAGGCCACTAATAATCGGTGATTGGCGCGCAGCGCTATTTGAAAATCATTAAAATTGTTTTTTTCTATAGCCGTTTTAACAGCTATTGTAACGGCACCGATTTCTGTGGCGAGATCAGTTGTTTCAAATAACTTTTTAGTGTGTATGACGCACTCTCCGGTAGAGCTGTCTGGGCTGCCGGTGTTAACTATATATAGAGACCATTCTGGGAGCGTTAAAGGACTAAATTGTCCATTATGGTATTCTAGAGCGCCACCGTGTAACGACACCCGTAGATCTAAGCCGCTAGAATAACCATGCTGCAGGTTTTCAGCCTCCAACGCCAATTTAAATAAATGTTCTTTATCGATCACTTCTTTAAAATGATTTGCTAAAGCAAATTTAACGGCCAAGATCATTGCGGCCGATGAACCCATGCCACAACCCATAGGAATAGTCGATTCTGTTTTTAAATGGATACCCGCATCGGAAAAACGATTGAACCTTTCTAAGAAGTTACTTAAAGCAAAATGTGATAATTCATGCGGCAATTTCAATACATCTTTAATACCACGTTCGCCTTGTAGAAAGAGATGATAATCTGCAGATAATCTGGACTTTAGACGGCGCAAGGCTTTGACCGTGGTATCTTTATGGTGTTTTAAATTCAGTAAATCGAATACCACCGTAGCGGGGGCGCTGTGGTGGATTACGGATGCTTTAGCATAGCGATCCACGGCTAAGGCCAAAGCAGGGTAGCCACAGACTACGGCATGCTCGCCAGATAAAATAATTTTTCCTGGAGCAATAGCGGTTATCATGGAATTGTGGCGAGTTCTGGTGTATCTTGTTGCGCATGGCGTTCGAAAGTAGTATGCGCACGCATCAATTCTCCCGGGTTAGTTTGTGCGGCTAACAGAGAAATTTCACCACATAAAACAGTTGCCGCGATAATAGCTGCTAAACGTCTAGCATTATCTCCTAAAGCACGCGGTTCATTGCAACCCAATAATTGTAGATTTTTTTGTACGAATGGATATTGTTTGCCATTGCCCACTGTGCCTACAATAATATTAGGCAATGTCACCGAAAAGTAGAGTGCATCATTACGAACTTCGGCAAAAACCATACCTTGTGAGCCTTCGACTATGTTTGCCACATCTTGGCCTAGCGCTAGATAAAAAGCAAAGAGCAAATTAGCAAAATGAGCATTGGCTGAACGTATCCCACCGGCTAATAAAGTTCCTAGTAAATTCTTTTTTATATTGAGGTCAACAATTTTTTCGGGCGTGGTTTTTAATGTCGCTAAACAAATATCGCGCGGTATTAATAATTCAGCGACCACATAACGGCCGCGGCCTAAAATACCATTGACAGCGGTCGCTTTTTTATCGGTGCAGTAATTTCCGGAAATTGAAACATAACGCAAAAAGGAATATTGGGCTAATAACCATGCCATGATTTCATCCGCGGCTTGTGTGACCATGTTATGGCCCGCGGCATCGCCAGTGGAGAATTCTAGGCGTAAATACAACAGATTGCCGACGATTTGCGTATGGCTGTCGATGAGTTTTGCGAAGCGGCTGCTGCGTGCTACTTGCAGTTGCAATTCTGCTTGACGCACTTTAACGGCTTGACTTACTTCATGGCAGCGCGCCGCATTAGGGGCTTCTAGTAAGATAGATCGCGTCATGCGCTCATCGATGATAGTGGTCAAAATACCACCACATTGGCGTGATAATTTAGCGCCACGATTCGTCGATGGCCACAAAGGTAGTTCATAAGTGGCCAAAGGGACCATGACCTCGTCGTCCACCACTGGCCCTATTAGTTTAACGGGTCCTATAGTGTGCATAGGAACCTGTGCGGTGCTTTGCTCCATACCTTCTCCAAATACAAGAAATTGTTAAAAAAGAAGGCATAATTCTACCACTTTTTATTGGCTACGAGAAGATTAATCAAAAAGTAAATGATGGTCAATTATCAGTCACAAAGCTGACCACGATGAAATAGCCATGATTGCAATAAGAGCTCATGGCGACTAGAAGGGGTTGGAAAGTAGAGGGGCAAATTGATCTTAGCTTTGGGCTATGTTAGCCTTAGCGCAATTTAAAATTCCATAAGGGGTCATTTTGATACCCATTCCATCTCAAGTCATTTTAGTAGATGAAAATGACAAAGCCATTGGTACTGCCGACAAGATGTCAGCGCATATTGAAGGTTTACGCCATCGCGCTTTTTCTGTCTTTATTGTCAATCGTACAACCCATGGCTGGGAAATTTTATTACAACAACGTGCTTGGAATAAATACCATTCGCAAGGCTTATGGACCAATACGTGCTGTAGTCATCCCCATCCAGGAGAAGATATTATTCCTGCCGCAGAACGTAGATTACAAGAAGAATTTGGTTTTACTATGCCATTACAACCCGTGGGTGTGTTTCATTATATTGCTCATCTTAAGGAAAAACTAATAGAAAATGAAATGGATCATGTCTTAATTGGTTATGGTAAACCTGCTATGATTCAACCCAACGTTGAAGAAATTGTAGACTATCGCTGGTGTGATTTAAATGAATTGAAAATAGCTTTGCAGCACAATCCAGAACAATACACTGCTTGGCTGAAGGAAGCGTTGCATTGGGTTGAAAAGGATTTGTTAGAATAATAGTTTGACTGAAGAGTAGTCACTATGCTACTGTTTATATTGTAATTTAACATACGTCATTGTGAGCAAGCGACGCAATCCAGGGGTTAAGATCAAGTAAGACTGGTATATACTTCTTCAAGAATAAACTTCTGCAAAAACACATCCAGATGTTGATGGGTGCTCTCATAATCTTGCGATAATATAGCTTCTGGTTCTTGCACATAACGACCAGGCGATAAATCTTCAGGACAATGTTGTATGAGCCACTGCATTCTTTGCTGATCCAATTCTAGATGACATTGAAAGCCATATACTTTAGGTGAAAAACAAATGATCTGTCTAGGGCAACCAGAGCTTTGCGCCAAGATTTTTGCTTGTGGCGGGATACCGGGCATATCATTATGCCAATGGCCAGATTGAAATTGTTCGGGAAGATGTTTGATAAAAGGATCTGCTTTACCGTCATCGGTTAGGGATAAAGGAAATACCCCTACTTCTTTATGCGGGCTTTTTTCAGTTTTTGCGCCATAACTTTCCGCAATGAGTTGTGCGCCTAAACAGACACCCATAACTTTTTTTCCTAGTGCGATGGCTTGTTTAATCAGGGTGATTTCATCTTTAAGGTAGGGATACTGATCTATTTGTCGAGCGCTTTGTGGCCCACCCATGCACAGTAAAATGTCAAAATCATCAACCGAAGGTAAGAGTTCATTTTTTGCAATCTGTGTAATGTTGCAAACTAGGCCGTTTTTTTGCGCCCAGGTTTCATAATAACCTGGTGTTTCAAAATCAGCGTGTATAATGCAATGTAGTCTCATACCTAGCCCTCGTATTTAGTTTTGATAACGCGTGTTTCTAGTATATTATAAAGAAATTAAAAATATAATGCAAAACAAATGGTTGACAAGGGTGTAACTCTCGTATAGGCAAAAGTCAGGTCATTTTATAGTCAGATAACATAATGACGTTATTACTTTTTTTAATCACTTTTCTATATTTTTGTGCCACTATTTCCCAGCCTTGATCAAAGCG
>JBIPMB010000120.1:0-6712 GCA_044369355.1 Gammaproteobacteria bacterium
ATCGGGACGATTGGCAATCATGGCACGCAAACGCGTTTGACCACGGCTCGGTATGAACTGTACACTTTCTATGGCTTCTAATGAAACTTCTCGCAACCCTTTAGCATTCATGCTGATGAACCATTGAGGTGTCGCACGAAAAATCACTGGTGTTTTATGGCGCCAGCAATGCGGATAGCTGTGGGTAATGCGTTCTTGATGCAGCAAATTGCCCTTGCTTTTTAACACTTCAATAATAGCATCGTTGGCTTTCATAATATGCAAGCCACCAAACAAAGGTAGTTTATCGCTAAAACAACCATTGGCCAGTACTTCGTGGTTAACGGGTAAATTATATTGCATGGCCGCTATATAGTCGTCTAAACCATGTGCAGGTGCAGTATGTACCGCTCCCGTACCTGCCTCGGTGGTCACATGCGTGCCTAAAATAACCGGCACTGTTCTATCATAAAAAGGATGTTGCAACAACAAACCTTCTAAAGCTTGTCCTTTGCAATAAGCCACGACTCGATATTGTGTGAGCGACAGTTTGCCCACAAAATCATTAAGCAAAGCTTCAGCACATAAATAGTAATGACATTGATGCGCCTCTTTCACTTCAATTAAGGCGTAATCTAATTCTGCATTTAAGGCCACTGCTTGGTTAGCAGGTAAGGTCCATGGCGTCGTCGTCCAAATAGGGATATAGATCCCTGCTATAGGTACATCTTGACCAGGAGTATGATGACAAGCATCCCAAAAAAGTTTTTCATCGATCACTTGAAAACGCACATAAATGGAAGGCGATGATTTGTCTTCATATTCTACTTCGGCTTCAGCCAACGCAGAGCCACAATCCATGCACCAATGCACCGGTTTATAACCGCGATGCAAATGGCCACGCTGCATAATATCCGCCAAAGCGCGTAAAATATCCGCTTCATAACTAGGTGCCATCGTTAAATAAGGATGCTGCCAATCGCCCATCACGCCTAAGCGGATGAATGAATCACGTTGTAACTCGATTTGGGATAAAGCATAGCGTCTACATTCGGCATAAAATTCTTTTTTATCTAAAACTTTTTTTTCTTTGGCGAGCTTCTTTTCTACATTCAACTCTATAGGCAAACCGTGACAATCCCAACCCGGCACATAAGGCGCATCTAAGCCTAATAAATTCTTAGACTTAATAATGATATCTTTTAAAATTTTATTTAAGGCATGACCAATGTGTAGTGGACCATTAGCATAGGGCGGCCCATCGTGTACAATAAATTTATTGCGACCCTGGCGCGCTGTACGTAATTGATCATAAACTGCATGTTCTTGCCAAAAAGCCAACCATTTAGGCTCTTGAGCGCTTAAATTTGCTTTCATGCTAAAGGCAGTTTGCGGCAGGTTTAAGGTGCTTTTATACTCTGTGGTCATTGTGTTATATCAAAAAGGGAAAAGATAGGCCATTATAACGATTTTGGCTCAGCGGCGCTAGCGGCCTCGTTGCTGCTGCGTGTATTTGGGCATAATAAATTCTTTCTTGCGCAGCGCTTCAACCCAGCGTCGTACCACATAATCTTCCAGACTAGGCTCAAAATTAGAAACTTTATGGCCCGATAGATCCGATAAAATCCAATACAGCCGTTGCAGTGGATAATGTCCGGTGACGATATCGGTGCTGGCCCAGTTTTTTTGTTTGGCTAGCGCTAGCATTTGCTCAACCACATCGGCCGCTTGTTGTACAATGGTACCATAACCGCCGCCTTCTCCACCCTCTCCGCCTCCTTCACTGTCTTCTAAGACCCATAAATAGGCTATTAATTCATGGCAGCCAGAAGCCAAAAAATGCCCATAATCGTATATTTTCCAGCCATTTTTAGCGGTGATAATGGTGGGAGTAGTACCTATAGTGGTCGGAGGCTGACCCGTTTCACATATTTCTAAGTAAGGATAACGGCACAGCAGAGCGTAAAACTCTTGTGGAGTAATATCTCGTTCAAAAATAGTACGCCTGGCTTCGCGTAAGGCTGCCTCAAGCTGTAGTCTTTCGTCGTCTTCTAGACTCATAATGGCCCTAAATGGATTGTTGTTTTAACTTCAGCAGCATAATGCTTTTACAGGTTGAATACAAGCGTTCTTTTGTACAAAAATACCAATATTTACTCATTCCGTTTATGATTCAATATCCCTGTAGCGAGTATCTTACAAGGTGACTCTGTTATTGAAACAAACGTCTGAAATCATAGTGCCACGGCAGGATAGTCCAGTCTTGGAATTGTATTTTTTCGTCCCCCGCATAAACAATATAACAGTTCTCTTTGGGGAATGAGCTTATCTCCTGCCACTTACGTAAACCTTTGACCAGATCGGTTGTGAGTGTCATGCCAGATTTCACTTCTAAAGAAAACAGCTTCCCCGCGTATTCAACCAATAAATCGACTTCATGACCGGTATGATCACGCCAATAATAAATGGGCGCTGTTTTTCCTTTGGCGAAAAACGTTTTAACTATTTCAGCAATAATAAACCCTTCAAAAATAGCGCCTCTAGCGCTGTGTGCCAGTAATTGCTCTGGTGTTTGCAACCCCAATAACTTGCAAACAATACCGGTGTCATAAAAATAAAGTTTAGGCGTTTTGACTAAACGTTTTTTGAAATTATTAAAATAAGGGCGCACTCTGAAAATAATATAACTGGACTCTAATATGGCAAGCCAGGTGTTGGCGGTGGGTTGAGAGATCCCACAGGCTTGCGCCAAAGCGTTTAAATTAAGTTGTTGTCCATGTTGGCCCGCGCATAAACGCAAGAAAAGTTGAAATTGTGTCAGGTTTTTTATATTCACTATATTACGCACATCGCGTTCTAGATAAGTGCGGATGTAAGCATTAAACCATAAATCCGTATCCAAATTGTCTTGATAAGGTCTAGGATAACTGCCATAAAATAAATATTGCCATAAAGATAATGATGTAGCTAACTTTGGATCTGTTTTAAATTCTTGGTAGCTTAACGGCAATAACTCTAAAATGGCGATGCGACCAGCCAACGTTTGGCTGATGTGCTGCGATAACAAAAAGTTTTGTGACCCCGATAAAATAAAATGACCTGCTTTTTTTTCTTTGTCCACGTACTCTTGAATATAAGAAAACAAGGCGGGAAAGCGCTGCGCCTCGTCAATGATCCACGGCAGTGGACTTTGTGTCAAGAAACCACGCGGATCGTCTTGTATATTCAATAACTTATCAGGAGATTCTAAGGTCACATAATTATATTTGGGAAAAGTAGATTGCAATAAGGTGGTTTTGCCACTTTGCCTAGGCCCAGTCAATGCCGTGACTGGGAAGCTATGGACGGCTTTTTGCAATGTGGGTGTTAATTCTCGGGTAAACATATTGAAGCCCCAAAGCGATAGATAGCTTGATTATAGCTCAAATCATGTCAAATTCCAAGTTCAACTTGGAATTTGACAGTAAAATCGCCTTTTCGATCAAACTTTGTTCTGTTCAAGCCTTCTGAAATCCCCGCCCTTTCTGTAACCTAGATAATTTGTCTTTAGCATATTCATCTCCGGCATCGGCAGCTTTTTGATACCACCTTTGCGCAGCCTCCATGTCCACAGGCATGCCATCACCTTTTTCGTATTGATAGGCCAGAGCTCGCATACCTCTAGCATGTCCGCCCTCAGCGGCTTCTTTTAATAAGGCATGTGCTTTTTGTTTGTCTACAGATAATCCACCCGTACCTTGCATGTAATGCATCGCCAAAGCCGTCTTTGCGCGCGGATAACCCATAGACGCTGCTTTTTGATAATGGGCAACTGCTTTTTCCATAGACTTTTCTTGTTCATATCCAAATCCCGCCATGTAGTACGTTTCTGGCTCTACAGCCGGACTTGCTGATTGTGAGGAGCTGCTGGCTCCAGCGCCACCCCTTTCCCTAGGCTTAGGCCAAAAGCCGGCCTGCGCGCCTACCGTGCTGGGCGCAAACATAATCGATGCTCCAATCTCTTCCTTATCCTTAGGAGCAGGCACAAAGGCACGTAATTGCTCTATCACCTGAGCCATAGAAGGTCTGCTGTGTCTATCCTCCGACCAACAGGCTTTTAACAAGCTTTGATACACCTTGGGCAATGTAGGCGGAATAGCCTCATGTTCACCTTTCATCAATTTCTGCGCCACTTCTGCCAGTGGCAAATCCGCATAAGGCTTTTTACCCGTTAATATTTCCCACATCACCACCCCAAAGCTATACACGTCTGATGCTTCTGAAAAGGCGTGGTTGTCCCCGGTGCTTTGTATAATTTCCGGCGCAGACCACTGTATATCATCCGTTTTTTTGCCTAGCGTCGTCATTTCTTTGCTGGTTAATTTAGATAAGCCAAAATCGGCAATGCGCGCCGCACCAAACTTATCAATCAATACATTGGCACTCTTAAAATCACGGTGTAAGATATCTTGGCTGTGTAAATAATGCAGCCCTAGAGCAACCTCTATAATGAGTCTATGTTTATCTTCATCATCTGGCAGGGCCCCTCTATCCAATAAAGACCGCAACGAGCCTTGCTCCATGTATTCCATCACCAAGCATGCCCTACCCGGCTCATCACACACCGCATATAAAGTCATTACATGCTTGCTGCGCAATTCTTTCATAATACGCACTTCGCGTATAAATTCCTTGCGCTCGGCTTCCGTTAACTCGCCTTCTATCATCTTAATGGCCACTTCTTGTTGCAACCAGCGACCATGATAGATATTGCCAAAAGAGCCTTTGACCAACAAGGTATCTATGCTCAGGTCATAAAAGGGTACCAGCAATTTTTTAGAAATGGGTGGCTTTTCTTTTTTCTGCGGTTGCAACCTTTCTTGTAAAAAGAAGCGCATCGATGCCATCTGTTGCATCAACACCAAATGGCGATTTTCTTCATCCAATGCCAAGCGTTGCGTTTCTTTTTTATCCTCTGCAACTAATTGCAAAATCTCATCTTGTTTGGCCATTAATGCTGCAACGTCTGCTTGTCGGTCTTTTTCATCTTCCTCCTTGTTGAGGATTTGATGCACATTTAAGCCCAGGTTTAATTGACTCATGTCTTGGTCTATGCGTCTATAAATATCATCAAACTTACTGGAGTGTGCTTGGGCGCGCAGCACTTTAATTGCCCACTCTGCTTTAGCGAAGCTTTGCACCAATAACAAGGCGCTGTTTAGCGTTTGATTCAAAGACACCAATGCCGCTGCATAGACTTGTACTTTTTGTAAGGGTTCGCTCCCTGGATGAGAAGACGCTTCTGCTTTTTTGGCTGCTGGAATAGCGACTTTTTTTTGTTGCTCAACAAGATGCGCCACTTGCATAGAAGTAGGTAAGGTATGCATCAAGCCCTTTATCATATCTCCCACCAGCTTGGTGCGTGCAGCAAGGCGTAAAGACTGCTTCTTGTTACATTGCACCATCTGCGCTTGCTCATAAATCGCAATACAAACCACAAGAACGGCCTGAGCACTTCCTACTGGATCCATTTTGATACTCCTCACTTAAATCGTAGTTAAAACCTGTTTTGCCCATTATAGCCATAGCCAGATCGAGGTGCAGGCTGCTGATTAGTCTCGTAACCCGCCCCATGACCCGAAATGTTAGGATAGCCAGTAGCGCTAGGCTGGAAGAATGAAGGGTGTGAGCCCGCGTTAACAGCACCGGATTGGGGCGTAGGCGCTAAGCCTCTACCTAATCCTGGCATGGATTGCATATAGCCCGAAGGAGGTACTGCATTCGAGATACCTTGGGCGGCTCCGGGTTGAAAAAAGCCACTGGCCCCAAATCCGCTTTGTGCGCCGGGCGCAGGTGGTAAGCCTCTGCCTAGTCCTTGTGGCGCAAAAAAAGCATTGGAAGGCGCATAGCCGCCGCCGCCCAAAGACTGTGGCTGACCCTGCGGCTGCTGAGGGATAAATGGCGTGATATTTTCTTGCGGCGCATGCGGTGATGGGATGGGTGTTTCATCCGTGATGGGATTATCACTTAATTCTTTTACCACCTCGGACATTTCGGGACGGTGTCCTGCCTCTTGCTCCCAGCATCGTTGGGTGAGTCGGGATAATATCTCTGGGGAGCCTAGCGGAATAACTTCGCGTTTACCCATACCCACATGCACCGGAATAAGAGCGCGGTTGCTGATATTACGATACGGTATTTGACGGCTTAATAATTCCCATAGCACCACACCATAGCTGTACACATCGCAAGGCTTGGTGTATTTTGCTTCGGCATCCATCAATAACTCCGGCGCTATCCACATTAGGGTTCCTGCCATACCGGCACCACCGTAGGTTTCCGTCGATGTGTTCTTGATTTTGGATAAACCAAAATCCGATAACTTAGCCTTGTAATGCTCGTCCAAGAGCACATTTAGGCTTTTTAAATCGCGATGTAATACGTGTCTACGGTGTAAAAAACCTAAGCCCTTAGCTATGTCTAAGGCAATCCTATAACGCAGAGCAAAACTTAAGGGCTCTTTGGAGTGTAATAGTCTATCTAATGAGCCCCTGGATAAAAACTCCATGACGATACAATAAGGCTCTAGCGATATGCCGTACAATTGTACGATATTGCCATGGCGTAATTGCATCATGACGCCCGCTTCATTCAGAAATTCTTCTTTTACATCCTCAGTAAGTTTGGTCGCGAATAATTGCTTTACTGCCACCGCATCTCCCTGCCAATCTGCCTTATAAACCGCGCCAAAGCC
>JBIPMB010000010.1:0-24873 GCA_044369355.1 Gammaproteobacteria bacterium
TTAAGCGGTCATTGGCTGCTACAGGACCCGAACCCGGACCACCGCCGCCATGCGGAGTGGCAAAGGTCTTGTGTAAGTTGATATGCATGACATCGAAGCCCATATCGCCAGGTCTACACTTGCCTAAAATAGCATTTAGATTAGCACCATCATAATACAATAAACCGCCTGCTGCATGGATGATTTTTGCAATTTCACCAATACGGCGTTCAAATACGCCCAGAGTCGATGGATTGGTCAACATGATACCCGCAGTATGTGGGCCTACAGCAGCACGTAAGGCATCTAAATCCACATCACCATGCTTATCGGTAGGGATTTCTTTAATCCGAAAACCACACATGACTGCAGTCGCTGGATTGGTACCATGCGCAGCATCAGGCACTAGGAATTCGGTACGGGCCGTATCGCCGCGAGATAAATGATAAGCACGTATCATGGCGACGCCCGCGAATTCACCTTGCGCACCAGCCATCGGTGTTAAGGACACGGCACTTAAACCCGTGATGTGACTCAATATTTGTTGCAATTCATAAGCCGATTGTAAATAGCCTTGGCTATGACTGGCTGGCGTGAGCGGATGATGTTGTAAAAATCCCTCTAAACTTGCCAATTGATGTACCCCGCGCGGATTGTACTTCATGGTACAAGAACCCAGAGGATAAAATTGTGTGTCTATAGAAAAGTTTTTGCGCGACAATTGCGTGTAATGACGCACGACTTGCAGTTCAGATACTTCTGGAAAAAGGGGTGCCTTGTGTCGCAATAAATGCGCGGGAATGTCGTTTGCTGCGGGTGCATGACGAGGAGCTTGTAAATAGTTGCGCCGCCCTTTGGCGCTGATTTCAAAAATAAGCATGTTTTTCTAATCCTCTACAGTAGTGCTAGTAGATGTTATGTTCTGTAAAGCGTGTTGTACCGCATTGACATAAGCGTTGATATCGTCGCTGGTTTTAGTTTCAGTAACACAGATCAATAAGCAATGATCTAATTCAGGCGATAGTACACTTAAATCTAAACCCGCTAAAATATTTTTCTTTAATAAATCTTTTATCAAGGCATCGGCTGTACACGGACATTCTATAACGAACTCATGAAAATAATGGCTATTAAAACGCAAGCGTATGCCGGGTATAGCCGTTAAGGCTGCACACAAAGCTTTGCTATTCGCATGCGAAGCTTTGGCCACATCACTAAGGCCACTAGCGCCTAACAAACTCATATAGATTGTTGCTGCTGTAACCGCCAAACCTTGGTTGGTACAAATATTGGAAGTCGCTTTGGCACGGCGTATGTGTTGTTCACGCGCCTGCAGCGTTAAGCTAAAACCAGGTTTGCCATCTTGATCGACTGTTCTGCCGATTAAACGCCCCGGCATTTGTCGTACATAATCCATTTTAGTGCATAGAAAACCGAAATAAGGCCCGCCGCTCGCTAAAGGAATCCCTAAAGGTTGACCTTCGCCACAAACGATGTCAGCACCGCGTTGTCCCCAAGCACCAGGTTCTTTTAATAAGGCCATGGCAATAGGATTCACTACGGCGATGACTAAGGCTTGATGCTGATGAGCCCAATCGGTGATGGCATCGACTTCTTCTATGCCGCCAAAGAAATTGGGTTGTGCAATGACTACAGCAACGATGTCACCGTTTTCTATTTTAGGCAGCTGTGTTTCTAAGCACCCAGTTTTGTCGTTATAAGGCAGCGTTTCTAGCAATATACCTTGTGGTCGTACTAAAGCTTCAATCGTTTGGCGATAATGTGGGTGTAAATTACCGGCGATCAATATACGTGGCTCTTTAGCCGCGGTATTAGCACGTACTGCCATTAACACGGCTTCGGCTAGTGCAGAAGCACCATCGTATAAAGAAGCATTGGAGACTTCTAAACCCATGAGGTGTGCCATCATGGTTTGATATTCATATAACAATTGCAATGTGCCTTGACTGGCTTCGGCTTGATAGGGTGTATATGCGGTTAAAAATTCGCCGCGACCGGCAATTTGCCATACTGCAGCAGGAATGTGGTGTTCATATGCGCCTGCTCCTAAGAAACAAGCTAAACCACTATCGCGCGCGGCACGCTCTTTCATATCACGACCCATAGCCATTTCGTTTAGGCCAGCGTCTAGCGCATTTAAATCGTTAATGCGTAAATTATTGGGGATTTCGTCGAATAAATCATCGATGCTGTTGACACCGATGGTCTTTAACATCGTTTTAACATCATCTTCTGTGTGTGGAATAAAGGGCATGGTATTACCTATTCTTCTTCGTTTAACATCGCTTGATAATCTGTAGCGGACAATAAGCTTAAGGGCAATTCGCCGACTAACTTTACTTTAAATAACCAACCCGCACCGTAAGGTTCCTGGTTGATCAATTCGGGTTTGTCGTTTAGATCGGCATTGACTGCAACGATTTCGCCATCTACAGGACTATACACATCAGCAGCGGCCTTGACCGATTCTACTACCGCGGCATCGTCGCCTACGGCCAATGCTTTTTTAAGTGTAGGTAAATCTACAAACACTAAATCACCCAATAAGGATTGCGCGTGTTCGGTAATGCCTATGGTGGCGGTGTCATTTTCAATACGCACCCATTCGTGGGTGGTGGTATAACGTAATTCTTGAGGTAGAGTATTCATTAATAGCTCCTTATGGTTATGGATTTTTACTAGAGTTAAAGGGAACGAAAGGGGGTTTGACTATACGCGCTTTATGCACTTTGTCGCGGATGATGACTTCACATTGTTTGTAATCGCCCTTAGGAATGCGCGCGAAGGCAATGGATTGTCCTAATGTGGGTGCAAAAGAACCGCTGGTGGTTACGCCTTCTAGTCCATCGGCCAATACGACGCGTTGATGCGAACGCAACACCCCCCTGTCTTCTAATATTAAACCCACCAATTGCTGCGTTACACCGTGTTCTTTTTCGGCCAATAAAGCGCTTTTGCCTATGAATAAACGTTCCGCGGGTTGCAACGCGATGGTCCAAGCTAAATTAGAGCACAAGGGAGAAGTGCTTTCATCCATATCCTGGCCATATAAATTATAACCGGCCTCTAAACGTAAGGTGTCGCGTGCACCTAAACCACAGGGTTTAAATCCAGCGGCACATAATTGTTCCCATAAAGCCACAACGCGTTTATTCGGGACTATCAATTCAAACCCATCTTCGCCCGTGTAACCCGTGCGCGCGATGAACAAGTCGTCGCTGTCGGCACATTGAAAGCGGGCTATGGTGTGTATGGTGTCGGTGATAAAAGGGTCATTTAAAGTCGTTAATAAGGCTATCGTTTCTGGGCCCTGTACAGCGAGGATGGATAAGTCATCGCGACGATGCAAGCCTAGGGCATAGTGATTGACGTGTTGTTCCATCCACTGCAAATCTTTTTGAGCGCTACCAGCGTTTAAGACGATGCGATAATGTTGTGAATCTATAAAATAGACAATTAAGTCATCGATGACGGTGCCTTGTTCATTTAACATACAGCTGTACAACGCACTGCCGCGATGGGCCATTTTGTCTACATCGTTGGCCAGGATATAGCGCAAATAATCGCGTGCACCCGCGCCCAAGACATCCACCACGACCATATGCGAGACATCGAAAATGCCCGCATGCTGCCGTACTTGATGATGTTCTTCTATTTGAGAGCCATAATGCAGCGGCATGTCAAAACCGGCGAAATCAACCATTTTGGCACCCATGGCTACATGAGTATCATACAGTACAGTGCGTTTGCCCATTTTTTGCTCTACCCTTGTGTCATTTTATTTGCGCCGGATTATCGCATATTTATTGGGTAGTTGCATCTCTAAAAAGCCAACGGATAACGTCGTATTTGTTTCAAGGTTTTCATGTCGCCCACATTAAACCATAAGCCGCTGTAATATTCGCCACTCACTAGGCCCTGTTTACAAGCCGGGCGCCATGCATCCATTAAACGAAATGTGTGTGCAGAGATATCTGTAAAGAGTTCGGGGCGTAATACACTGATGCCTGCATAATTGAGTTTATTGCAGCCATAGGTAAATACAAAATCATCTTGCAGTGCAAAGTCGCCTTGGGTAGCAGATAGTCTGTCATTTAATACTAAGTGTGCTAAACCTTTAGGTGCGGACAATTGTTGCAAAGGATAGTCACACCAGATATCGGCACTGATGACTATAAATGGATCGGGACCCAATAAAGGCAACGCTTTTTTAACGCCACCGCCGGTTTCTAAAGGAGTGTCTTCAACGGAATAAACGACATTTAATCCATAACGCTTGCCATCGCCTACATGTGTTTGAATGAGATGACTCAAATGACTGACATTGATGACACATTCGCGTATACCGGCTTTGGCTAGATTATGTAAATGATAGTCGATGAGAGTATTATCGCCATGCACTTTTAATAAAGGCTTAGGCTGTGTTTTCGTTACAGCATTTAAGCGTCTACCATAACCCGCGGCTAACAACATCGCTTTCATGGTGCATAGACTCTTTGGAATACGGGAGCAACGCGGTTTTGCAGAAAAGCATGGAAGTCAGTTAATTCTGTATATTGTGCGCTGATAGTCATGACATAATCCAAAGTGCGCGGAATATAACTCAAGAAGTTAGGATTGTTATCACGCAATAATTTACGCGCGAAAATAAAAATGGCTTTTAAATGGCGTTGTATGCCCATCCAGTCAAACCAGGTTTGAAATTGCTGAAAATCTTGAGTGGGGAATAAACTTAAGCGCACTGCTTTTTGAAAATAATAGTCTAGATGTTGCTCTAGTTGTGATTTATCCAACGTAACATAACAGTCGCGTAACAATGAAACTAGATCGTAAGTAATAGGGCCTAAGACCGCGTCTTGAAAGTCTAGAATGCCGATTTTATTTTGAGGCAATACCATTAAATTGCGTGAATGATAATCGCGATGTGTAAAATAATAGGGTTGACTTTCAGCCATGGCAATTAATTGTAAAAAGGTATCGTCCAATAATTGTTGCTCTGTAGTGCTTAAAGATAACTGCAAATAACTTTGCAAAAACCAGTGCGTAAAAAAAGACAATTCTTTATTCATAAACGCGGCGTCAAAAGGAGCTAAGTTTTGTGGCGATTTTTGTTGTTGCATGACGAGTAAATCGTCTAGTGCCGTTTGGTAGAGCAGAGGGCTGTTGGGACGCAAGGCTTCGTGCCATAACCAGGTGTCGCCTAAATCGCTCATTAAGATAAACCCTAGCGCTAAATCTACGTGATATAACTGTGGTACATTTAAAGCCAATTCTGATAAATGTTGTTGTATGTCTACAAAGGAATGGCTGTCTTCTAACTCGGGCGGTGCGTCCATCGCTACCCAAAGCGTATTGTTGTGTTCAATGCGAAAATAGCGACGAAAACTGGCATCGCCCGCTAGAGGGGTAATATGGAACTGCTTTGTTTTTAAGCAATGATGCAGCCAAGTTTGTAAAGCTTCTAGACGACGATCGGTGGATAATGTGGTTGTATTCATTGCTTGAGTCACTGTGTTGCAAAAAATGGCATTATGTCTAATAAATGCGGCGATGACAAGCGATTGCGTCGCCTTGAATAGTTGCGTATTATCACTCTATTTTGGTGGCGGAGTGTGGGCGTGGCATTTTTTGCACAAACTAAACGAATAAGGTGTACCTTAGGGAAGCTGCTGCGCTACGCCCTGCCTATCACCCTTGTTTTTTGCCCCACAGCGCTGTTCGCTACAGAAGTCGCAGTTACAACCAATACCGCTACATTGAATAAAAACGACTATCCACGCCTTGATTGGTCAGAGATGACATCGCTGCAAGTAGCATCACAATTGGGTTTTGTAGACGATACTAACTCTAATCAGGTGTGCCGGGGATACTATGTAGAGCCTAGCTTTACTAAGGTAGATGCGGCGTTGCAAGCGGATCAAATTCCTATACACGCCAGTGCCGATGAAACTGAGCTGTCCTTAACGGGCGCCTCAGTGCTGAAAGGGAATGTGGTCTTGGAACAACCAAACCAAATGGTCGGCAGCGACCTTTTATACATCAATCGCGATGCCAACAGCGGTAAAATAGACGACGTACAAGCCTACGGTCATGTCTATCTGCGGCGTCCAGGCGAATTGGTTATAGGTGATAACGGTACTTTTAATTTAATCGATAAAACTGGACAAATGGAACAAGTTATTTATAGACGTAGTTTGACCAATACATCCGATAATATTACTACCATAGACGATACCCAATCTAAAGTCACGGGAGTGAATGCCTGGGGCAATGCAGTGCAATTTAACCAAACTAAAGAAGGCCTGATTGTTATCAATGAAGGCACGTATACCACTTGCCCGCCCTTACAACAGGTTTGGTCGGTGAAGGCCAAGCGCATTACTTTAGATCGCGACACAGGCACAGGTACAGCGAGCCAAGCGCGGCTTTATTATAAAGGAATGCCCATAATGTACATACCCTACATGAGCTTTCCGATTGATGCGCGGCGTAAGTCTGGATTTTTGTTACCTAATGGGGGGTATTCATCGCAAACAGGTTATGATGTTTCTCTTCCTTACTACATTAACCTGGCGCCCAATTATGATATGACCTTTACGCCGGAATATATGTCGACCCGTGGCGTTAACCTCAATGATGATTTTCGTTACTTAAACTCGAATGGCGGGGGCGATTTCCATGGCGCATTTTTGCCTGGGGATCGGGCTTTTTCTCAATTTCAAAGCGATGAGGCAGCGCTGTATGCGAATATGCCATCTGCGGATGTGCCCCCTACGCTGAGTCGCTTAGAAAACGACAGTGACAATCGTTATTTTGTGTCTTGGGAAGACGATCGCCAATATGATGATCATTGGAGTTCCAATGTATATGTAAACCGCGTCAGTGACGATTATTATTTCCAGAATTTCCCCAGCGATCCGGCACAGACCAGTGAGTATCAAATTCATAATATAGGCGATGTGGCTTATAATAGCGATCATTGGTACTTTAAAACCATGATGGAAGGGTATCAAACTTTACACCCTATCAATCAAGCAACTGTGGACAATGCGTATGCAAAACTGCCTGAAATTGTTTTAAATGCCAATTATCCACAGGCGGTGGGCGATGTCGATGTGGGGGTGAATAACCAATTCGATTATTTTAATAAAACTAAAACCCCAGGAGCAATAGACTCGCCCGTGGATGGTTCGCGCGCCATTACAATGCCGCAATTGACTTTACCTCTGTATTCTAGTGCGGGTTATTTGAAGCCCAATATAGAATTGTCGGCAACACAATATAGTTTAAGCAATCAATTGCCGGGTGAAGATACCAGCATCGATAGAGTCTTGCCTATTTCTGATGTGGATTCCGGATTGTTTTTTGACAAACAAGGCTCGTGGTTTGGCCATGCCTATCAACAAACCTTAGAACCGCGCCTTTTCTATCTCTATGTGCCTTATCGTAATCAAGACGATATTCCTTTATTCGATACCACGGTAGAACCGTTTACGTATGATCAACTGTTTCGCACCAATCGTTTTACGGGCTACGATCGCATAGGCGATACCAATCAAATCAGCTATGCTTTGACTTCGCGCATATTGGATCCCGAATCCGGCGTAGAAAAAATGCATGTGAGTGTGGGTGAAATTTACTACTTTGAAAATAGACGGGTCAATATCGATCCAAATTCATTGGATGTGGTGACCCTCTACAACAGCGTGCCACCAGACAATAGTCTATCGCCCATAGCCAGTGAGGCCAGTTATCGTGTGACTCAATATTGGAATTTAAATGGTAATCTGGCATGGAATCCACAAAGTGGTACGGAACAAAGTGCTGAGAATACACAAACGGGAGAAACGGATGTAGTGCAAATTCCGCGCGGCTTTAATAATGGTGGCCTGGCGCTGCAGTATAAAAAAGATAACAGCCATATCTTTAATATAGGCTACACTTTCTTGCGCGGGGGGGATCAATTGGTAGACAGTAATGGCACGTTGCTCGCTCAGCCAGGCAGTTCACAAAATAATTTAAATCAAAGTGATCTTTCCGCCGTGTGGCCATTGTCGCCGCAGTGGAAAACATTTAGTCGCTGGAATTATAATATTAGCCAAGGTCACGATCAAAACTTAATGGGTGGGGTAGAATATGACACCTGTTGTTGGGCCTTCCGTCTAGTGGGTGCGCATGAATTTAATTATTTAGATGCTGAAAGTCAAGATAACCCACGGTTTAATAACATGATTTATTTACAATTCGCATTTATAGGCTTAGGCAATGTGAGTAGCAATAATGCTGCAGGATTATTGCGTAATAGTATTGCTGGTTATACGGATACTTTTGGTACACCTTTATCGGCGCTTAGAGAAACGCCAGCTTAGTTCCTTATTCACAGTACTACCTACGATATGAGATAATAAATAATAGTAGGGATAAGGAGGTAAGTGCTTGTGTCTGAAGAAAGCAGTGTCTTAGAGAATAAGATAATATGGCATACAATAAATCAATTGCTTGGGGGGGCGCCTCAGGAATTGTTAGAACGTATTTTAAAATTACCTCTCGTTGAAGATGGCTATACGACCCTTTTAGCAAAACTACCTTCTTTATTGCGTGATGACCCTCCCCAAGATCAATCTATACACACCATGATAGAAGCCGTGCAGACCATGTGTGTTCCTCCCTATGTGTTGAATAGATCTAATAGAAAAATATTTTCAGATAAAGAAAAATTTATTAGACAAAATATTGAAAAACTAAATTATAGCGATTGGTCAAGCCGGGATAAAGCGCAAGAAATATTAAGAAAATTACACCATTTTTACAAACCAGAATTTGAGAAAGAAGATGTTGGTGATGAGAGCAGGATTGGTGCTGCCATACTGGGTATAACCGAATACAATCGTATTGTTCTAGAAATGGCCCTAAGAATTGCGTGTGTTAATCGAAAAGGTGACTCAGTTAGAGAAAATATAACAGGGATGCATCCAGTATGGTTAGATAGTGAGACAGCAGTAGTCTATAAACCAAATCCCTTTAAAAGAGAAGGGAAAGCGTTATCCAGCATACAGCCTGGTTGGGAATATGCCGCTGTAGTGTTGTTACGGCTTATTGCGCAGAGGATAGCCGCTTTTACTGGCTTGCTTAGTCTTTATGGCCTTCCTGTTGCATCCTCTCCTCGAGGAGGTTTTGAAGAGCATAAGCTCACTGGAACAGTTGTTCAAGTGAGCCCTATCATTAAAGGCCTGTGCTTTAAACATTTTTTGGAATTACGTGAGAAGCTGCGGATCTTGGGAAAAACACTAAAGAAAGAAGATTTTAACGAGATACTACGAGATGCTGAAAGTGATTTTTTTTCAGCACAACAGGATACTCAGCAATCTTTCCCGGAAATTTTTACACCAGATAAAGAAAAAGAGCAACTTAAAGTTATGTTAAACATAATTAAAGACCTATCTACAGATAACCCTGAAAACTTAATAGATATTCAAGGCGATATTAAAAGACGTACAGGGGACAATCAACAAGGTGTTTTTAATGAAATGTTGATCTCATACTATAAAAATTATGGGGGGAAAATAGAAGACATATATGTATTCATTAGCTGGATTCGCCGCTTTCCTATTTTAATGCACAAAAGAACTATGGAAGAGCTATTGAGTGGGATTAACAGTATTAGGCTTTTATTTAAGAAATTACGTAAAGAAACCGCAGTTGATATTTTACAGAACATAGAAAAAATGTTGACCCCTGAATATCTAAAGATCGAAGAAATTTGGAAACTTGTTCTAGGACTTACGGCCCTTTTACCTAGTGATGGTAAGACAGATAATTTTATATTAAGGATAAAGACCAATAAAGATAGTGGCAAAGTAATCTCTTGTTGGCCAGTATCCATTGATAATGATAAAAGTTTACAAATGCCTATAAGCAGAGAGGGAATGGAGCAAGGTGTATTTTTAGCTTCTCTAGCAGCGGGAGAATTGCTAGATAGCGAGTTTTGTAAAAACGCATGTAGTAGGGGAATCCCCATCTTAATAAAAAGAGAGAAGCGCTTCAGCATTTATGGTCGTCAGAAAGATGGCGAATGGGAAGAAAAAGATTTAGTTTTGTCTAGAGGCGAAGATGAAATTCTTAACAGGGCGAATTTTGGAATATCATGGGTCAAAAGAGAAAATATTGAAGAATCCTTGTTTAATATATTAAAAAAAGGTCATGTTCTTAGATTATGCTTAGAAATTAAAAATATCCTTTATGTCATCCCTGAATTCATGGAGCTAGAGATACCTTCTACAGTAAGAAAATATATTTTGTCCATATCAGCCGAGCACCTGGTTTTAAATTGGCTATGTGCTGTAGCTTGTAGAGACAGCGATTATGAAAAGTTAATTATTTATGGAAACAGAGAAGATAAGGTTGATATTCCAGTTAAATTATCGTTGCAAGTGATCAAGTTTATAGAAAAGCAGCTGGGAAAGCTGCATCTGCTATTGTCGTATAGTCCGAATATTAAACTTGGTGAATGTGTAGAGGAACTTTTGCCAGCAGTTTGGGCAACATATCAATCTTTACAAAAAAAACATCCTCTACCCTTAGATTTTGAATCTGCTTTATATCGTTTTTTTAAGTATGGTACTAATACTTGTTTTCTTGATAAGCAAATAGGGATGGAAAAGTTTTATAAATCACAATCAGATTGTGAGGCTTTCTTTGAAAATGCAGAAAAACAATGCGCATCAGATGGTAAAACTTTATTTGAGAACGCAGAAGAACAATGTGCAGATATAAATGCGAAGTTAATAACACCCGCAGAATTTTGCCTGTCTAGGTTACGTGAAGTCAATTGGGCTATTTTGTCTCCTAAAGAAGCTTGGGAATACGTTAAAACTTTTTCAATTCTGCCATTACATGTTGCAACAATAGATAATTGGCGGGGAAATACTCCAGCAGCTGCTATAAAAGATCCCAAACAACCTTGGGTTCAATACTTTGGAAAGGGGCCAGGAGCTATTCAAATAGGTGATATAAGAGCGCTGTTTCAATATTGGTTTTATGAATGGGCAATTCCTCAGGGTTCTCCCTCTGTTGCACAAACTATGCTGCGTTTGGGCGCGCAACCTAATTACAGTCCACTTACTGGAAAAACTGCATTACACAAATTTTGTGAATACTGTTTACAGTATCCAGACGTTAATACGGCAGAGTTGATGGTTAAACTTTTGGGTATACAGCCTAGTTGTCAGCCGGAAAGTTTTAGTACAGAAGGCCCTCCTTTGTTTGTATTGGTAAGAGCAGCTCTTATTATTAGCGTAGAAGAATGGAATGAAACCAAAAAAAATATTTTCATTATGGTACTGAATCACTTAACTAGGCTTGGTGTTAATTTCGAAGCGAGGCATATTGACTATCAAACGGTAGTCGATGAACTTTTAGTCAATATTTTGAATAGTGAGGATTTAGAATCGGGGCATGAGATAAAAATTTGGTTACTGCTCGAATTGGTAAAGAGAGGAGCCGGTGTACATGTCAATGGAGCTCTTCTTTATCGGTTTTATCTGCGTTTTTTTGCCTCAGAAAATGAAAATTGTAAGCAGATTATCGGCACGTTTATGACGCGCGATCCCAGCCCTCTGGGTTGGCAATGTACTTTAAAA
Source organism: Gammaproteobacteria bacterium (assembly GCA_044369355.1). GTDB lineage: Bacteria > Pseudomonadota > Gammaproteobacteria > UBA1113 > UBA1113 > VFKP01. The sequence goes on from JBIPMB010000010.1 coordinate 11,640, forward strand.
AGTTTAATAAGTACATCTCTTTCCTCCAGAAATAGTATATGGCGAAAAAGAGGTTATGACCATGTAGCACCTCTTAAAAGAACGATAGGATCTGAAGAGGATCTGTCATGTAAACTACGAATTGGTAAACGAGGCCAGGGGCCGCAGTCAGATAATCTGGGTATTGCTGGAAAAGAAGCAGTAAAAGAGCATGGTATCAATACTTCAGCGGAAAGTATAATCACAGGCGAGACATATTCTCTTGAAGCTATTAGGAATAATCAGGACTTGCATTTAGTTCATTTCAATAGCTTCGAAGATGCCCTGATGGAAATAGCTGCGCGCACTTTTACCGATTTATGCTTAGGAAATTTCACAATACAGGGGGACTTCATTGCCATTCCCAAGGAGCATGGTGGTTATGATCTAGGATTAATTTATCAAACTACTACCGGAAAACCCCTACGGAAATTTTTACAAGAAAAAATCAGTTATTGTTCGTCCAGAAAAGGTTCTAACATTATTTTTATGCATGATTCCGCTAAAACATATTTCATGTCGTCTTACATCGATGATGTTATGTCACACGAGCCACCCATTCAACTTCATTCCGCACTTGCGCCAGAAAGCGCCACAACACTAGATCTAGACAAACAAGAATTATCCGCACATATTATGATGGCCATGATTTTGGCGCAGTATGGTTCTACCGAGGATTATATCGTAATTCCTACAGGGAATAGCGATAAGAATATACTTCATCGTATTATAAGGATTGGTTACCAGGATGCTTTTCCTGAGCTTTTTGACAAAGAAAAGAAGGAAGGATTTTGCGCCTTATTCTTTTTAAAAGCGATGTTAGAACCTGTGTATCCTACCGTCAGAGAGCAATTATTGTTTATATCAGAATATAGCATAGCACTATTGAAAAAGTGGTTTGAACAACTTTATATTTACCATAAAAAATTTCAAGAAATTTTTGGCGTTAATACGGGCCTCTACTTTAAGTTTGAATTAATCTATGCCCTTTTAGGGCGCATTGAAAAAATTCAAGATCAATTACGAAGATATCCTACTATAACCCACTTGCAGTTATTAACTGCAATTATGCCCTCTATAGCTGGACGGTATAGCAAGGTTTTTGACCAGCATCCTAAACAAGAGGATGTTTTACAGCGACAGGAAGAATATATAAAAACATGTAGTTCAGAACAAAAAGAAACGCTTAAAGCTGAGGGTCCTAACCCAGTATTTCTAGACCATGAAAAAGTTAAAGAGGTGTTAACTGGAATAAGTCTAGAGAAAACAAGGATAGACAGTTATAGAGGACGTTTAGAGAAAGGAGCAGTTAAAGTCTTAGAAGAGATCAGATCCCAAGAAATGCTAAGAAATTTGGTTAATGGCTTTTTTTCTGATGAATCGATAGAATTGAGAGTTAAAGATAAGGTTATAAAATATATTGCAAATGAGCTGGAGGCGAAGTTTAAAAAGAAGGATGCACGAAAAAGTAAAAGCTCATTTATCGGTCATAAAAATAAAGATAAATCCGAAAAAAATTCTGGACTGAATATTGTTTTTGAGTATCTAACCATACAAAATAGTGGATTAATCGATAAAAAATTTGAATGTTTATTGGTTCTATCTAGATATTTGACAAGTCTAGAGCTTGTACACTGTTCAAAACTGACCATAAATATTTTTAATACTATTGAGAAATATTGTCAGCACTTAAAAGTAATGACTTTAGAGGGGTTATCTGAGCTTATTACTATTTGCGGGACAGACATTATAGGAAATAGGGGAAACCCTCCACTGTATTTGCCTGCGTTAGAGTTTGTTAATATTAGTGGCAACTCGAAGCTTACAGAAATTTATCTTAAGGCTCCTCGATTGGTTAGCGCAAAATTTTCTGATAATCAAGCGCTAGCTACTCTTGAACTGGATAGTGGCGCTCAATTTCTTGATCTAGATGTTAGTCATTGGAGTAGGCTGACAGATAAGATGCTTATAGATGTTATTTTAAAAAGCAGTATCAAAATACCCAGGCTTAAAATAGAGGGAACGAGAGTAGAATCTCTTTTATTGCACCACATTAGTTCATGTAATCCTGATCTATATTTAACGCTTGAGATAAAAGATTTGAGAATACAAGTAAAAAGATTGAAACGATGGATGAAAAGAAAAGAAGTTATTATTAATAACCTGTCCGAAGAAAAATTTAAAAATTTAGATCTTGCTATTGAAATGTTAAATTGTATTCTAAAGTATCACCCAGTTCTAGCGAAATTGAAACTCAATAAAGGCTTAGTCAACAAGCGAATTAAAAATAAGCTGCTTATTTTTCTTGCGAATGGGATCAGAAGACACCCGACAATGAGTGAACTTCACTTGAAAGCGATAAGACTGGATATAGAATTATGGAGTGTATTAAAACTGGCACTATGGGACAATACAGTGCTTCGAGAAGTGCATATAACACTTAAAGGATTGCAGGATTCTAGTATAGAAAGTCCTGTTTTTCCTGATCTGGATAGTTTTTTATATTGTCATCCGGGTATAACATTGATAATTAATGAGCTTAATTTTTCTGAAATAAAAGTTGAGTTATTAAAATTAAAAGAAAATTTTGTAGACTATTTTGCTTGGGACCTTAGTTATTCAAAGTATAGTGGAGTAAAAATTGATTCGGATATGCTTGTAATGTGTAGTCTATTGACAAATGATACAGCATTGGTTTTAGACTTTTCTGGGACATTTTTGTCAACGTTAAATGCAACTAGGCTATTCGAAAGTTTAAAGTACAATACCGCCTTACAAGTCCTTAATTTATATAATTGTGGATTAACAGACGATAGTATCCGGTCTTTGCTGGACTTATTAGAATATAATAGTGTACTTCGTTTTGTCAATCTTGATGGAAACCCACTTTCAGAACCATTTAAAGAGAGGATACTAAAGATATTGGTAAAAAGAGAGGCTGAAAAAGATCTCTCTAATACTGTTTTTCGGCATCAGTCAAATCCTATATCGATTAGTTTTCAAAAAGAGCCTTCTACTGAACTTTTACCCTATAAGAAAGTATCACAATCCTTATATTATCGAGGAGATGAAACTATAATTTCTTGGTTTACCGCACCGGCTATTAGTAGCGTGGATTCTTTTAAATCCCAAAGCTATTATTTAAAGCTTAAAAGCAGCGATTCGAAAACCGTATGCGCAAGTCTCTTGCTTCCTGGTAATAATACTATTGCCAGTGCTTCAGATAACACCATAGAAATTTGGGATCTGAATACAGGAATATGCATTAATACTTTAACAGAACATAGCGGCGCAGTTACCGCTCTTATTCTTTTTCGTGAAAATGTTATTCTTAGTGCTTCTGCAGATCATACTATAAAAATCTGGAATTGGTTTTCTGGAAAAGATAGGTGTATGGGGACCTTAAAAGGACATAATGCTTCGGTGACGGCAATAATAAAAAGCAGTACGGGTTATATTTTCAGTGCTTCTGAAGATGGTGCTGTTAAAATTTGGGATATTGATAATGTGCTGAACTTTCCTTTTGGGTCGTCGTATCCTCCTCTTGGCACTTTATCCGTTGGTAATGAAACTTTTGCTCGAGCAATAATAGAGACTTCTGATAAAGAACTGGTTTTAGGTTGTAGCGATGGGCGCATGATAATTTTGCACCTTAAAGAAATCCCCTTAGAAGAGATGAAAGAACAAAAGAACCCCGACGTTTATACTTTCAGTGCAGATAAAAAAGGTTCTCGAGAAGCGAAGCAAAAAGAAAGAACGCTTACCGTTTACATCTTAAATGGACATACTGCAGCAGTTTTGGCATTAATTAAACTTTCTCTTGCAGACGATAAAGAATGTGAAGCGCTTGTTAGTGGTTTTAGTGATGGAACCATTAACATATGGGAACGGAATAAAGGACAATATAACTGTACTCATATTCTGCAGACACAAATTAACCCTGTTGACGATCCCTGTGTAATGAATTTTTCCTCACAGATGAAAATAATCCATGTTGACGATCTCTGTGTAATGAGTTCTCCCTCACAAATATCCCCTATTGAACATTCTAATGCTATCTTGAGTCTTTGCCCACTTCTTTCCTCTGAACGCGCATTTATTATGCGAAACAGTGATGGTCTTATTCAAATATGGTATCTTACAGAATCAGGGTATCAAAATAAACCCCTAATGATGATGCAATTTGCTTCTGTTAATACAGTGGTTCAATCAGCCACCGGAAAATTAGTCATAGGCTCTGAAGACGGATCTGTTAAGATTGTAAGCATTCCTTCTCAAAAAAGCTTTTTTGATATTTCTTTTGCAAAAGAATGTGGAAGAAATATTGTAGTGACTAGAACAGAATGTTTGGTTCGTGTTTTTTTTAAAAATCCTGAAAATGTAGAACACTTGCCGCAGAAACTTGAGCGTGTGCGCGATTTTTTGCACGCTTTTTATTATAACTGTTACGCCAGAAATATTTCTCTACTCGATATAAAACGCACTATATCAACTGAAGAGAACACGGTGCATATTCATTGTTTGGACGAGGATCTTTCTATTCAAACCTATGACTGCTTAAGCGCTCTTTTTCAGGAACATCATATGCTTCAAAGATTTTTACAGGGAGTTGAACTTTTGACCGAAGAAAATTTGCAGAAAGCTGAATTTTCGATGAAAAGTGATGAAGACTTTTCTTCTCAAACGTATGATTTCTTAAATTTTCTTTTTAAAAAGAAGCAACTATCTCAAGCTATTTTAGAGCGAATTGTGCCTTTGATCGAAGGGATTCTGCAAAGAGCTGAACTTTCAATGCGGAATAATAAGGACTTTTCCATTCAAACTTATGGCTTCTTAGTTACTCTTTTTAAAAAACAACAACTGTCTCAAAGACTTTTACAGAGAGTTGAGCCTTTGGTCGAAGAATTTCTACGGAGAGTTGAATTTTCCAGGCAGGAAGATGAGAATTTTACCCTGCAAATTTATGACGACTTAATCGCACTTTTGGAATTTTTATGGGGGGCTGAATTTTCTAAGCAAAAAGAAGAACTATTATCGTCATCTTCATTATCACCTAAAGCCTTTAGCAATCAAAGTTCTTTTTATTATAATGCAGCTGTTGCACAAAACTTATCAAGTTCATCTTCTTATGTAAGCCCTTTTACATCGCTGCAATCCGAGCAACCAGTTTCAGAAAGAAAATTCTTTTCTCAAGCACGTTTTTTTGTTGCGCCAAAGGAATCTATCTTACAAAGTTCATCTTCATCTTTTTCTGTAGAGCCAAAGGAATCTATCTTACAAAGTTCATCTTCATCTTTTTTTGTTGCGCCAAAGGAATCTATCTCACAAAGGTCACCTTCTTTTGTAAAGCCAAGGGAACCTATCTCGCACAGTTCATCTTCTTCTCAAAGTACACCTTATGAGAACCCCTTTTTACCGCCAGAGGAACCTATCTCACCTTCATTAGAAAAGAAGAATTTTTAAAACCCGCCCGGGCTTCTAGGTCTATTGGTGGGAGATGTTTGAAATTGATTCGCAGAAATAAGATCATTCTGTGGACTAGGAGGAGCTTGCCGCGGTAAATTCTGCTGCAATGCTGTAGGATCGAATACAGTCTCACCAGAGCGTGTTTTACCGATGCTTCTTGCCATTAAAGAAGTAAAATGTTCAGGAAAAGCTCTACTGTAGATCTCCATTATGTTTGAAGAAATAGCTAGACCGCTGGAAATCATGCGCATATAAGAACTTAAAATACTCATAGCGCCAATACTACCTAAGAATACGTTAAATAACTTATCAGAAGAGACGGAATTAGGTACACCGGTGAGATTGATATAAATGCTGCCGGACTTATCTGGTAAATTGATGAGAATTTTTTGTGGATTGTCTTGGATTTCTTTTTGTTGCTCTGGGCTTAAATCATCAATATTATCTATATTTGCCAGTTCAACGACGAGCTCTTCCTGGTGTTGCTCATCTAAAAGGTGTCGCTGTTCATGCAAGAAAAAATCTTCTAAAGATTCAATTAAATCTTTGTGTTGTTCTAATAAGATATCTTCCGTAGGCAGAATAAACCCAGCAAAAGGACCTGCGCGGCCGTTGTCTCCCGTTAGAATAGCGGACCATAATTCATAAACATATTTGTCGCTGGCAATCCATTCTAAACCTTCTTTAGGCAGTAATTTTTCCGCAACCACCAAAGTATCCAGTTGAGCAATAGTGTCACGTGTTTCTTGTTCGAAAGAGTAGCGATAATGGCTGGCATCATACTGCGTCATGGAGCCTGTTTTAGGTTGCCAGCGTTGTTTAAATTCACCATGCGCATCGCACAGTGATACCCAGTAGGTAGCATAAATTTCGCCTATGCCTAAAAATAATGCCGCAGTATACAGAGCATAGGACCATAAAGCGATATTACTAGGCACTTTATCTCTAGCATAGCTTTTGATCGGTGTTTGTTCGCGGTATAGGCGCACAGTTTGGAATGCGCGCAATAAGCCTAATAACAACATACCGCCAGTATGATTAAAATGAAAATTACGTCTAGAAGGCAGTTGTTGCACGAACTCGGCAAAATTTTCTAGAGAGTTTAAATACAGATTTTGATATTGTGCATCGGTAGTATAAACGATTTGTTGTAGCTGTGGTAAAATATGAGTGATCTTGGAATTTTGTAATAAACGTTTACTGGATTGTATAGGCAAGAGCATGGGTAAACGTATACGGTAAGGTTTAGGGCTGAATATTTTTTTATTCGGAACATTTTGTGAGGAAGCTGCTTTTTTAAACATAGTAGTACTCATTGAAAGTCCATTTCCTTAAGGGTTAACAAAACCTGCCAGGGTATTAAGTTCTATTGTAATATAAAATAATCTCGGGTGCAAATCATTAGAAAAACACCTTGAAAATCAATAGCTTTAAAGTACGAAGTTTAATTGTCGCCAAGCCTCATAAACTGCAATGGCTACAGTATTAGCCAGATTGAGGCTGCGGCTAGACGCTTGCATGGGAATGCGTAGGATGTATTGCGGGGCTAAGGTTGTTAAAATATCCATAGGTAAGCCGCGGGTCTCCGGACCAAACAAGAAAAAATCATTTTTCTGATAGTGAACATCGCTATATCTATTTTGTCCTTTGGTTGAAAAAGCAAAAAGCCGTAGGGAGGTATTGTTTTCTAGAAAGTGAGGCCAATTTTCATAATAACGAATAGTAGCGTATTCATGATAATCCAAACCGGCACGTTTAAGTGTTTTATCGCTTAACTCAAAGCCTAGCGGTTTAATCAAATGTAAATCACAACCCGTATTGGCACACAAGCGTATGATATTACCCGTGTTGGGTGGAATTTCTGGCTGAAAAAGAACGATGTTCATGCGGTGTTTAGTTATCCATTTCGACCATCTCATTTTGTGCTAGAGATTGTTTCACTGGATCGTTGCTGTGCTGGCGAAAGGATATCGGTGGCGGCGCAGTTACGCTGTTATCCTTTTTGGTAACGGGTGCGGTCGTATTTGCAGTAGCGCTTTTTGTCGCATCTTTCTTATCCGTGGTGCCTTCTTTGCTGGTGCTGTTCTTGACTTCATCTTGCGTAGTCGCTGGCGATGTAGCATTGTCTTTTGACAAATCATCCATACCATCCAAAGGATCGTCGCTGCTGTTAGTATCGCTACTATTCGCCACATCGCGGCCTGTATAGTTCTTAATGAGACTAGCTCGTTTTTGTAGATAGGCATTACGTATAAAGACATATTCGTCTAATGAAGCTTGTCGTACCACATCTTCAGATGAAAGCATGCTGGCACGTAAGTTGACGATATCGATTACAAAGAAAATATTGCGCCATTCTTTGTATTTTCCTACGTAGCCCCATACACTCATGTATTCGTAATTTGGCCACAAAGCCAAAGCATCGCGTATAGAACTAGGCCCAATCAGAGGCAATACCAAGTAAGGCGAGGTGGTAACACCGTATTGCGCCAGCGTAATGCCAAAATCGTTGTAATGTTTGGTCATACCCATACTCGAAGCCGGATCAAATAAGCCCAATAAACCTATAGTGGTGTTGACGACAAAACGACCTAAAGTGGTGACACTTAATTTTAAATTGCCCTGCAGGGTATCGTTAAAGAAAGTGGGCACTTCGCCTATGTTGCTAAAAAAATTGGTGACACGGTCGCGCGCGAATTGCGGTGTAACAAAGGTATAGGCTTGGGCCGCCGGCTTTAAAGCATATTTGTCAAATTTTTGATTAAAACTGTAGGTAACGCGGTTCATACCCTGTAAAGGATCGGAAGGATCCGGGGAATATTGGGTATTGGAACAAGCAGTGAGCAAAACGGCTGTGGTACACAGGGTCGTTTTATAGATAGTTCTTTTAGAAAGTTTCATATTATTCTTATCCAAATTTTGCTTGTTTATCTTACCGCGTATGCGAAAGTTCTAAGATTACCAGATTAGCATAAAACAAAGAAAGATAGTACAGGTGTAAACAGAGCAATAATTGTCCAAGTCTTATGGTTAGTGGCTTGTTTTTTAAAGGGCTTTTGGTCATACTGCGCGACTAGCATCCGTTTTTTTATATTAGGATAGAGAATATGCAGTCTATTTTGCCGCAACATGCCTTATCGCGTTTAGCGGGGCGATTGGTTGAATGTAAGCAACCTGTAGTCAAATTGTTCTTAATGAAGCTATTTTTAAAATATTATGATGTTAATTTAGAGGAAGCTCAATCAGCCGATCTGAACAGCTATCCTAATTTTCAAAGCTTATTTACACGGCCATTACGAGCCGACGCTAGACCCATCGCCTTTGGCGATACCGTTTTAGTGAGTCCAGTCGATGGTAGCATCAGCGAGTTGGGCGAAATCAAAGGTCAGCAAATTTTACAAGTAAAAGGACGTTATTATGATGTGGCCGATTTGTTGGCTTTAGATGCTAAACAAGAAAATCCATTTGATAACGGTCATTTTATGACTATTTATTTAGCGCCCAAAGATTATCACCGCGTGCATATGCCCTGCGATGGTGTTTTAACCAAAGCCGTTTATGTGCCGGGGCGTTTATTTTCCGTCAATGAAAAAAGTGTGTTGCGTATTCCACGATTATTTGCGCGCAATGAGCGTTTAATTTGCTACTTTGATTCGCCTACAGGACCTTTTGCAGTTGTTTTTGTTGCAGCACTATTGGTGGCGGGAATACACACCCAATTTGCTGGACGTATTACGCCCAACGCGGCTAAAGATACTGTCACCGACTATCCGTCTATCCCCTTTGCTAAGGGCGCTGAACTGGGTTATTTTTGCTACGGTTCAACGGTGATTTTATTATTCCCGAAACAAAGAGCACAGTTCCTGCCGCAATTAGCAGCGGGCCAAAGTGTGCGTATGGGAGCATGTATAGGAGAGTTGCGGTAGGGGGAGGCTAAATATGCGTATCATTATTAAAGCCATTGTTACTGTCAGCATAATATTAATGTCTATGACGGTATTTGCATCTGCACAAATTAATATTATTCCGCCTTATAATGTTGCTGCTTATGATACGACTATTGAGCAGTTAGTTGCACATCAACCAACGACCCAAAGGCTGGAATATTTTAGTGCCGCTTTTCTGGGACAACGTTATTTGAATGGTGCATTAGGAGAGGGGATGGATGGTGAATTTGATCAGAGCCCTCTATATCGCTCCGATGCATTTGATTGTATGACCTATGTCAGTACAGTGCTGGCATTACTCAAAGCCAATGATATCCAAACATTTAAGCAGATGATAAAAAAAATAAATTATCAAAATGGATTGGTTGCTTATCAAAATCGCAATCATTTTACGAGTATAGATTGGAATCCAAATAATGAAAGACAAGGCTTTATTAAAGATATTACAATGACTATCCATAATCAAGATAATCAATCTGTCGCCGAGATAGATAGCACTTATATTAATAAAAAAGCATGGTATGATAAAAAAACTTTATCGAACATTAAGCTACTTTCACCACTGCCTATAGAAAAACAACAGCAATTGCTGGCACGATTTCGAGGATTAAGTGCAAAAGTGTCTAACCAAGAAGCACATATACCTTATGTGCCATTGACGATTTTATATGATAAGCAAGGACAGTCCAATCAATTTATTTTTGATCAGATCCCTTCAGGTAGTATCATTGAAATTGTACGCTCTGATTGGAAAACCGATGGCACAGAGCTGGATGTGTCGCATCTGGGTTTTGCTTTACGCACGAAAGATGGTTTAGTGTATCGAGAAGCGTCTTTAATTAAAGGTAAAGTGGTGGATATACCGCTAGCAGGGTATTTACGGAAATATCTAAATACTCAAACGGTTGAAGGAATTAATATACAGTTGGTTTTGCTTCACAAATAATTTGTTGTTAAGCATGATTTAGGGTATATAAGAGGAATGATATATGAATCGAAAGCTGAAAATCGTTTTAACTATAATAGTGTGTGTGTTCATTATTATAGGCGCTGGTATGGTATGGCTATGGATACAAGCCAGAGACAGTAATAAACTGAGTTTTCCACCGGAGCAAGGCCGCTATAGTACCGAGAAACGAGTTGAAATTAATGGCTTTCGTTTGCATATCCATTGCAGTGGCAACAATATTCAGAATGGCCCTACCGTTATTTTAGATGCGGGGATGGGTGGTCCTGCGTATTCATGGATTCTGGTGCAACGTGGCGTAGAAAAGTTTGCGCGTGTTTGCTCTTACGACAGGGCAGGCCTAGGACTCAGTGATTTGGGGCCCAATCCACGTACCAGTGTAGAGATAGCCAAAGAATTACAGAGTCTGCTGCACAAGGCAGCAGTAAAAGGGCCCTATCTTCTAGTAGGGCATTCATCGGGTGGCATTAATATGCGTACTTTTGAAGCCTTATATCCAAATGAAGTGGATGGCATGGTTCTAGTGGATTCAAGTCATGAAGATCAGCTTAAGCTTTTTGATGCGTTACCGCGGCCAAAGCCTCCCTTAAAAAAGCGCATGACGGATTTTTTTATTAAGAATGTTCCATTGATAGGGTGGGAATTAATAAGAGGAGATTCTCCACCCAAGCCAAAACTTTTTTCTGCTGAAGAATGGAGTTATTTAAAGACAATGTTCAGTTATAATGGCTTTATTTCGTCGAACAAAGAAATGGAATCCTTTGCTGCTAGTGGTTCGGCACTCAAGAAAATGAATCGCTCTCTGGGTAATAAGCCCCTTGTGGTTATAACGCATGGTATCGGACCGCAGCAGCCTACAGATGATGCAGCCGTGTTAGCACTAAAAAACGATTCAGAGAAAATCTGGACTCAATTACAAGACCAATTAGCACAGCTTTCAACCAATAGTCGGCATATTATTGCTTATAACAGTGGCCATATGATACCGCTGGAGGAGCCGGATATAATAACGGGGGCTATTAAGAATATGATTTTTAATCAGAATAAATGCGCTGTAAAAGAAGAATGCAGTGAAAATCACGCTGCACGTCTGGGGTCTTCGTGAATTTCCACTTGTAGATGTAGATTGTAACGATTGAGTTCAGCTTGGAAAGCCAAGCGCACAAACTGGGATTTAGAGTAACCTAAGATGTCAGCAAATTGCGCTGCCATTTTGGCACTGATTGATTTGCGATCGTGCTCTACATCGCATAAATATTGCCTAGAAATTCCTAACATCTTAGCAAAAGCAGTTTGGCTTATTTCGTCGCATTCACGAATAGACCACAGCATACTACCTATTGTTAGTTTACGGCCTGATATCTTTTCTAATGTCTTGAGCGTCTCTTCTGTGGCTTTTGATAACCTAGATTTATTTTGCTGCGCCAATGCCCTACCAGATACATTTTTTTTTGCTTGTGCTAAGTCGTAAGCAGATATTGTTTTTTCTGTTCTAGCTGATGATTTGGGTTTTATGCCGGATGTTGCTTTTTTAGTACTCATGCTTGTTTACCTCAATAACGTCAACAAATTCAATTGTGTCATTTTCTGCAATTTTATAAATAGCTCTATAAGATCTATTTAAGCGAATAGAGCGAAACCCTCTCCACTTTCCTTCTAATGGCTCGTCATGATAGCCAGGAATTTTGCGTACCTGACGAAGCCCTTGTTCTTTAACAGCAGTCGCCCAAGCAAGTAACTTTTGTGTAATATGCGCGGGAGTTTTAAGTAAACTTTCTTCTGCTTTATCGCTTAATATAACAAAATGGATATCCATCTATCACACACTACCTATATGATAATTTTACACTAAAATGGTGAACATTGCAACATTACTTTGGGGGGTGCCGTCGCAACACTTATTTGCATATATATAACATTCTTTAATATATAAATCAATGGCGGCGTATTTCTAGACAGATCAGGCTAAACCAAAAGAAACCCATAATAAACCGTTCGCACCCTTGCATTTGGCTACAAGAAAGTCTAGAATGCGAAACCTTGGGTTGTTCTTTGAGAGCAACATAACTATTACTTGAATTTTAGGAGAGTAACCTTACATGCCTAGTGTTATTGCTAAGCCACACGAGAATCCAGACGGTCTATTACGCCGTTTCAAACGCGCCTGCGAAAAAGCCGGTATATTAACAGAAGTTAAGCGCCGTGCTCGCTATGAAAAGCCTACTAAAGTACGTGCTCAAGAAAAGGCCGCTGCGGTCAAGCGCTACTTAAAGAAATTGGCTAAAGAAGCGCCAACACCTTCGCGTGGTTCTTTCGCAAAGAAGAAAAAGAGCGTTAGGCGTTAAAATGTCTGCCTTAAAAGCGCGGCTACAAGAAGACATAAAGACGGCGATGCGTGCCCAGGATAAGGACACCCTCGGTGCTATGCGTCTAATGATGGCGGCTATTAAGCAGAAAGAAGTTGATGAACGTATTGAATTGGACGATGAAGCTATTGTCGTCCTATTCGATAAACTAGCTAAGCAACGCCGCGAGTCCATTGAACAATATCAAGCCGCTGGCCGTGATGATTTGGCTGCAAAAGAAACTTTTGAGCTAGAGTTATTGCGCCGCTACATGCCCGAGCCACTATCCGCTGCTGAAATTGCACGCATGATAGACGAACAAGTGGCTGCAGTAGGGGCTGTGTCTATGAAAGATATGGGTCTAGTGATGGCCGCATTGAAATCTCTTTTGCAAGGCCGCGCCGATATGTCAGCAGTAAGTCGGTTGATTAAAGAAAAACTGCAACCATAATCTTTCCCTCCTTAAGACCGGAAGTCGACACTATGTCCAA
>JBIPMB010000095.1:0-8151 GCA_044369355.1 Gammaproteobacteria bacterium
TGCAAAATAGAAATAGTATCTGCATTGGCATCGCGACTGTGTACTATCAATGGTATTTGCATGGCAATGGCTGCTTGTATATGGCGCCTAAAACGCGCTCTTTGCCAATCTAAATTGCCCTGACTGCGATAATAATCCAAACCGGTTTCGCCTATGGCCACCACCCTAGGGCGGCTAGCCCATTCGCATAGCCTCTCTACGCTGATTTCATTCTTTAACTCGGTATTCGGATGTATACCAATGCTGCACCATACAAAAGGATACGCTACGGCAGCGGCACAGACCGCGTCTAGATTCTCTTCATCTATACACACATCCAAGAAATAACGTACTCCTACGCTATTAGCCCGTGTAAAGAAATTTTCCATGTTTTGACCAAAAGGCGTTAAATCCAATTGGTCTAAATGACAATGGCTATCTGCCCAAATAATCTCTTTTCCCATAAAAAGTCCTATAAAGTATCCGTAGGATGGGTAGAGTCTAGCATATCCGCTAAATAACCTTCTATTTTATTGCGCAAAACGGTAGGTTCATCCATGGCAAATTGTACACCGATGCCAGCCGGTAAACCGCGCTGTGCCGATTGTGGAGTGATCCAAACTACACGACCACTGACATTATGTTGATTACTGTCATCCGGTAATTGCACCGATAAAGCGACTGTATCGCCTAGAGAAAATTTCTCCTGCGTGCGCACAAATAGGCCGCCATTTTGTATAAAGGGCATGTATTGCTTATATAATGCTGCTTTGTCTTGAAAGGAAATTGAAAAGTGATTAAGTTGATCTGTCATAATTAATACCAATCCTTTTACTTACTCCAAAATGCTAATGGCATTAGCTTAACAAAAAAAAGGCCCACTGAAAAGTGTGAGTATGAGCATTTAACTTGATAACATCGATGCAAAAAAACCTTTCTTAGGTTTAAAGAAATCCTTAGCAGTCTAGTTGCTCCCAGAGAAAGTTTGGCTTATGGCTAGCTGAGGCTCGTTATTTATTTTCGACGGAGCCGTAGGTTATGAAACCCGGCGCAAATTGTAAAAAATATAGGCAAATTTATACTTTAAAAAACTAGTTGCCTCTAAAAAAAATATAGACTATAGTTACCTGATGCTTGATATTTACTTTTGAAAGGATGAACAAAAAAAACTATGGGAAACTCTATCTTTGTATGGGGGATATTTATATTCGTCGTAGTAACTTTGTTGGCGCTGGATCTTGGTATTTTTCATAAAAAAGATCATGAAATAGGCATTAAAGAAAGTTTAGGAATGAGCTCTTTTTACATATTTATCGCCCTTATTTTTGGCCTATGGATATGGTATATAAAAGGGCTGGATAGTTTTGCTGAATACATTACCGGCTTTCTTGTTGAAAAATCACTTGCCCTAGATAATATTTTTGTTATTTCGCTTATATTCTCATCTCTTTCAATACCTCTGAAATATCAGCATCGTGTACTATTTTTTGGCATTTTAGGTGTTATTGTGCTTCGAGCAATTATGATTGGTTTGGGCGTACAAATTATCACTAACTTTGGATGGGTTTTGTATGTTTTTGGGGCCTTTATGATTTTTACCGGCATCAAGATGTTTTTTATTTCCCCTAAACAGGCAGACATCTCTAATAACGTTTTATTGATTTGGATGAGAAAACACTTAAATATAACAGAAAAATTACATGATAATAAGTTTTTTATCTACAAAATACTACCCAATTCTAAAACAAAAAAACTTTTCGTAACGCCGCTTTTTATCGCTCTAGTTATGGTTGAATTTATTGATTTAGTATTTGCAGTTGATAGTATTCCGGCAATTTTTGCAATTACCCAAGATTCTTATATTATCTATACAAGCAATATATTTGCAATATTGGGATTACGGGCCCTTTATTTTGCCCTAGCTTCAATTATCGATAGATTCTATTATCTAAAATATGCATTAGCTGCTGTTCTTATTTTTATAGGTTCGAAAATTTTTATAGCTGATGTTTTTAATCTTGCCAAAATTCCTCCTATAGTATCATTAACTATCACATTTGCCATTTTGGGCGCTGGAATTTTTTTCTCCTTTATAAAAGAAAAAACAGGCGAGAAAAGATAATGGCGATATCAATGAATATTTTTTTAGCCTATCTTAGCAAGATAGTATCAAGCAAAGTATGGAATTACTGCATTACAGTATTGATAATTATAAATACAATCGTTCTTGGCATGGAAACATACCCTAGCATGTTAAATGATTATGGGCATATTTTAACATTTCTCGATGAAACAATATTATATTTATTTGTTTTAGAGCTTATTTTACGCTTTTCTGTATACAAACTAAGCTTTTTCAAAAATCCCTGGTCCATCTTTGACCTTTGTGTAATTGGAATAGCCTTTGTCCCTTATCAAAATACATTTAGTGCATTAAGAGCGGCACGCGCTTTGCGCGCTCTTCGCCTAATTTCAATATTCCCCAAACTCAGAAAAGTAGTTGATGGACTAGTAATGGCTATTCCAGGAATATGTGCGATAGCATCAGTGATGGCAATTATTATCTTTGTTTTTGGGTTAATCGCAAGCAAATTATATGGTTCTTCTTATCCAGAATGGTTCGGTAATCTGCATCTATCAATTTTCAGTTTATTTCAAGTTATGACCCTTGAAGGTTGGCCAGATATCGTCCGGACGATTATGAAAGAAAAACCATTCGCTTGGGCTTTTTTTGTTACTTATATTCTTATTGCTACTTTTAGTGTTCTTAATCTTTTTATTGCTGTAGTTGTCGATTCTATGCAAAGAAACCAAGGGGAAGATACTGATGATAGTCAAAAAAAAATAGATGGTATCAATAAGAAGTTAGATTTAATTATAGAGAAAATAAATAGTGTCAAAAAAAACCAGTCAAATGTTTAGGAAATAATTTTACTGTTATTATGTCCAGAACCCCTTGTAGAAATAAAAAACCCATGTTATATTTTGTAGATATACCCTTTCAGAATCCGATGTAATATGAATCCTCCTCCGATAGCCAAACCTCCTCATCAATCTCCTCTTCTTAAAATGCTTCCTATCCTGCTGATTATGGCATTTTATTGTTTAGATTATTTCTATCGGATTTCAACTGGCCTAATAGTACCGGAATTAATGACACACTATCGTGTTACGCCAGCTGGAATTGGATTTTTCGCTTCAGCATTTTATCTGGGATATGTTTTATTTCAAATACCGGGCGGCTACTTTATCGATAAGTTTCCATTGCAAAAAATCATCTCTGCTTTTATTGTCATTTGCAGCCTGACCTTTTTAGGTTTCATCTACACCCACCATTTTTACCTGGGAGTATTGTGGCGCTTCTTGTTGGGGCTGGCTTCTGCGTTATCGTTTATTGCTGTTTTACATGTTGCTCGCCATACGTTAAACCAACGCTATTTTGGGTTGATCTCGGGTTTAACGATTGCCGTTGGCACTTTAACAGGTTCTTTGATCCAAGTGTATATAGCGCATGCAATCCAATATTGGAACTGGCAAACCTGTTTAGCATTATCCGCCGTACCGAGCTTGAGTATTGCTTTTCTTTTTTTATTACCGCTTTTCAAAGCGGTCAATGTGCCTGTAATTTTCCCTAAAAGCAAACCCATGAAACTAACCCAAAGCCTTGTGCAATTATCCAAGCAGCGAGGGTTTATTCTCAACGCTCTTATTGGGGGATTATTTTATTTGCCAACCTCTATTCTGGCTGCTGCTTGGGGAGTAAGTTTATTTACCTTAAGCTATCACTTAAGCAGACCCGATTCTGCTTTTTGTCTCACGCTATTGTTTGCAGGCTGGTCTCTGGGCTCACCTATTATCGGCTATTTAAATGATCATTTTTTTAATTATCGTTTAACGATTTTAATTTCTGCACTAGGAGCAGCTATTGTCAGTATGATAATGATTATCCTACCCGGGTGGGTCCAGCATACAGTGTACACGCTGGCATTTTTAGTGGGGCTTTTCTCCAGCGCGCAGGTGTCGGTATGGAATATTTTTAACAAATTATGTCCGCCGCATATTAATGGGATAGGAATTGCCTTAACCAATATGATTATCACACTATGTGCTGCCTTATTCCATATTATTGAGGGATTTTTAATTACTTATTACAGTACAATAAAAAGCCATAGTGATTTATCCAACTCCGGCCTTTTACATGGTTTATGGATAATTCCAGGCTTATTTACAGTATCAGCCCTATTGTCGCAATTTTTACCGCCACCTGCATCTAAGAACAGGCCAAGTCACTTGTGAACTGCGAAATTGCTAAAGAATTGATACCCGCCCCTTTTGGGGTAGGAATCATGCGATATCACATCTTTTATTACTAGTAGTAGGCAGCAGAATTGAGCTATTTACATTCTATGATAAAGTGTTATAATATAACATAGCTGAAACATACTAAAGGCGCGATATGAAAAAATCTGCTTTGGAGCAAATAAAGCTTCTGCAAATGGCACAATATATGTCAAAAGAGAGAGGTCACCGCTGGACTGAAATGAGGCAAGCTGTTTTTGCTTGCCTTCTGTCCCAATTAAAGCCTATCACTGCCTATCAGATAATCGCTCAAATATCAGAAAAGCAAAAAAAAAATATTAAACCTGCTAGTGTTTATCGCTCGTTAGATGCACTATGTGAGCTTGGTCTAGTTGTTAAAATCGAAAGTCTGAATGGCTTTATTGTTTGTGGATATCCACAACGCCACCATGAGCATGTATTTTTTATATGCCGTACCTGTGGCTCAGCTGATGAATTTGCCGATCAGGCTATTAACAACCGCTTGAATGCTGATGCATCTCATCAGGGCTTTAAGATTGAGCAGAAGTTTTTAGAGCTTCAGGGCGAATGCCGTAACTGCCAAATCTAAAAAAATTTACTTATAAAGTGATATAATATAACACTTGGAATGCTGGGGCTAAAAAATGAACCATCCGAGTTTTAAGGAAAACTAAAATTAAAGGTTATAATATGACAGTACAAGCTAAAAATATTGTCCGTTTTTCATTCGGAAGTGTATTAAATGCACTGACGGCGGTTTCAGCACATATTCCCTGTTGTGGTTCGCAGCTGTTGATTGGTATTTTTGGCGCTCAAACTCTAGGGGCAATCTCCACTTCATATATCTACGAATACCAATTTCTTATGCCTATTGTAATCTCTGTATTTTTTACGGGGTTGCTAATGGTATCGAGATACTTGCCGCGCAAACAGTATTTAGTCTGTAACCACTTGAAAACACAAAAAAATGCTCCTCAAAAAATTAGAAACTTTTTCATATTAAATCTTCTGCTAGGCTATTTAGTTGTTAGTTTTTTGTACTTCTTTATTCCACCACATAAACACCACATTATCGATATTCACACCAATGGCTATTTAATACGAGACGGCCAAGATATTCTTGTTTCTTACGAAGATGATACGCGTGCTTGGCCATGGTCAAAACGTATCTTTATTTCTCGTATTAATCAATTTCCCACACCCGCACGGGAACTATTTTGGTACAACTTTCAATCTGAAAAAGTAACAAAAAATCTTCCATCTGTGCCAGTGCACTTTTATGCACGCCCTACCGTGACATGGTGGAAAAAATATAAACAGAAAACAGGGCGATTAGAATTTTATATTACTATAAAAGAATAGAAACACATAGTTCCTACGTGGCAAATCAAGCTGCCTGATAAAATACAATAAAATATTGGAGAGAAAAATGCTCAAAATAAATAATTTAACAGCGGGATATAATGACAAAGTCATTATTAATGTTAAGACTTTTAATGTCTACAAAGGCAAGAAGTGCCTGATCCGTGGACCGAGTGGATCAGGAAAAACAACGCTACTTTATGCTATAGCTGGACTTAGCGAGATACAAAGTGGCACAATTTCTATCGCTGATACAGATATTTATAAATTAAGCACAACCGAGCGTGATCGTTTTCGTGGAGAGAAACTCGGTATTGTTTTTCAGACTCTTCATCTCGTTAAATCTTTGACTGTTTTTGAGAATATTTTACTTGGAGCATTTGTAAACAATCAGAAACAAAATGTCATCTGGGCGCATGAATTACTGACTCGCTTAGGGCTCGTTGATATAGCGCATCGCTCTGCATACCAGATATCCCATGGCCAAGCACAGCGTGTGGCAATTGCACGAGCATTATTAAATAAACCCACGTTGCTTCTGGCAGATGAACCGACTTCTAGTCTCGATAAAAAATCTGCTCTGCAAGTCATTTCGCTGCTTAAATCACTGTGTGTAGAAATAAAGACAACGCTACTGGTTTCTAGCCATGACGATCGTATTGAGAATGAGTTTGATCAAACTTTAGAAATTGGAGAAATAGCATGAATACCTTATCCCTAAGCCGCCTGACTTCGGCAAACATGACATTTAAACCTCTATCTGCCATCTTTAACATTCTACTATTAGCAATTGGCATTGCGATTATCTTAACTTTGATCCATGTGAATAATCAGCTAGATAACCGTTTAACAAAAGATCTACAGGGTATCGATCTTGTGGTTAGTGGCAAAGGTTCACCCCTGCAAATTATTCTCTCTAGTGTCTTTCATATGGATATTCCGACAGGGAACATCCCTGTTTCTGAGGCGAATCAGTTAAAAGCTAATCCTCTTATTAAATCTGCCATTCCTTTAGCTTTGGGTGATAATTACAAAGGCTATCGAATTGTTGGGACAAATAGCGACTATATAGCGCATTATCATGGACAATTAGCCCTTGGCCGACTATATAATATGAAGATGGAGGCAGTTGTGGGCAACGAGGTAGCCGAAAAGTACCACCTTCAACCTGGTGATAAAGTCGTAGGAGCGCATGGCTTGATTAACAGTAATGACTTACATACCGATTTCCCATATTCCATAGTTGGAGTCCTCAAGCCTACAGGTAGCATCCTTGATCGTCTTGTACTAACCCCTGTCGAAAGTGTCTGGTACGTACATGAATATCCTGATAAAGATGATCCAGGAGAAAGTGTCTATAAAAAAGAACATCCGTGGAATGAAATTACTTCGCTACTCATTTCTTACAAGTCACCACTGGCTGCAGCGCAATTACCACGGCTTATAAATAAAAGCAGCTCTATGCAAGCAGCTTCTCCTGCATTTGAAATTGCACGTCTTAATAAACTCATGGGAGCAAGCAGTGATATGCTTTCTGCTTTCGGCATATTGCTAATTGGGTTTTCCGCTTTTGGCTTTTTTATTACACTTTATAACAGTGTCAATGAACGCAAATATGATATTGCTTTGATGCGTTCTTTGGGCGCAACACGCGGGCGTATTTTCAGTTATATTATGACAGAAGTATTAGTACTTGGCATGACAGGCTCTATCATAGGGGTTATATTGACACAAATGTTTGTACGTGCGACGGACGCTTGGATCTATGCCTCTAAGCATATAACATTTGAATCGATTTCGATCTTTGGAACTCCAGAAGTCTATGTTATCATTGCAGTATTAGGAATGAGTATTTTAGCTGGGTTGCTTCCTGCTCTGAAAGCTTATAATATGAATATTATCAAAACATTGGGGCAAGCATAATGAAAACACAATATATGTTTATTGCTATATTGCTTGCCCTGATAGCGCCCGGATTTACTATAAAAACTTACGCCGCCACACAGCCGCCATCAACTGCAGAATTCCAGCCTTCAGACGAACGTAGCGTACAGGATACCTTAGCTAAAGCTCATGATGTGCTATGGGATACGCTATATAAAACGAAGATTGAAGTGGATGAAAAGAATGGAAATTATTCAGCAATTTTTCCTAATGAAGTTCAGAAGTTGAATGGCCAAACCATAAAAATTAGCGGTTTTATGCTTCCCTTAGAGAATAGCGAGAAATTCACTCATTTTTTGCTGTCAAAACGTACACCGACCTGTTTCTTCTGCCCACCAGGCGAGCCAAATGAAATAATTGAAGTTTATGCTACAAAACCTACAGAATGGGCTGAAGATCTAGTTACTTATGAAGGTAAATTTGAGCTAACCAGAAACAAACAAACAGGTATTTTTTTTAGAATGCTAAATGCAGTTAAAAAATAAATGGAATAGCTAGTTCCCAGCACTGATTTTGATTAGGCCTAAATCATAGCCATCATTGATG
>JBIPMB010000096.1:0-8104 GCA_044369355.1 Gammaproteobacteria bacterium
GTGACAATCCACTCAATGTTTTCGGCTATAAACTTTCGCAGGGGCAGGTAACTTTTGCTGATTTTGGCGCCGCACAATTTAATAGCCCATCCTCTCTAAATACTGCACCGAAGGCATTGAATGACCCAGGATATTATGGCAACGTCGATAACGGTTTGGTAATAACTATGCCTCTTTTTTCAGGGGGTTCAGATTTAGCCAAATCTAAGCGTGCACAGTTACTTTTAAAAGCGGCCGAAGCGGGTAACCAAGAAGCGAGGCTTGAGTTGACTTTTGATGTCTTACAAGCTTATGAAGGCGTACACACAACAAATGCCTTAGTGGCCATCGCTAAGCAATCATTACAGGCAATGAATGACTATACCCACTTGACGCAAGGCTTGTCTAAGCAATCATTGGTATTGCAAAGCGACGTATTACTTGCTCAAACAGCCTATCGCTCAGCACAAATGACATTAAAAAATGTAGTGGCACAGAATAATAATCAGCTAGATTCATTTCGTATTTTACTAGGCCAACCACAAAGCCAACTGGTGCCGGGAACCCCTGTTCATTTACAATTACCCAAACAATCTATGCAAACCATACAAGATTCTGCATATTTATCCAATGCACAACTTTCCGCCTTAAAATCTCAAATGGACGCGGAGCAAACTAATATTACTTCTGCCGATGCAGGATATTGGCCTACACTTGATTTGCAATTAAGACATGACTGGAATGCCCCTAATTTTAACTTATCTAATCCTTCTAATACTGCGCTACTCGAAATGAATTGGACCCTCTTTGATTTTGGCATGCGTTCTGGCGCTACGCAAGAGGCGAAAGCAAAATACCAAGAAGCGATTGCAAAATGGGCTAATGCTAAAAACGACATCAATTTATCTATTGTTCAAACGTTACGCGCTATACAAACTACCTCAGCACAGATACAAAGCAGTGATTTGAATGCACAGCAATCTTTAGCCATGGTCAAAGTCTTAAAAGAAAAGTATGGTCAAGCTGTAGTTCCACTAAGCGCTTTGTTAGATGCTCAAGCACGCTTAGATACGGCACAAGCACAGCAAGTCATGACTCGTTATGACCTTTTGCTCGCACAAGCAAAATTATTAATGCTCATCAATCAATTGGCACCTTCAAATAAGAGTGCAGAATCATGAAAAACAGTAATAAATATAGAACAAAGCTTAATCCTGCTGGTAAATTAGCTTTTTCTTTTCTGCATTCCAAACTGACATTATTGATTATTTTATCGTCTCTTTTATTTGGGGCTTTGGCATTATTCTATACGCCCAGAACTTACAACCCCGAAATCGTTGTTCCTGTCGTCAATATTTCAATTAGCCGGCCTGGCAGCAATACGCAAGAAATGCTACGGCAAATTGTACGCCCATTGGAAGCACTTATGAGCGCCATTCCCGGCGTCGATCATACCTATGGCATGGCCACCAATGATAGTGCCTTGGTAACAGTTCGTTTTAAGGTAAATGAAAATGAAGAAAATAGCCTGGTTAAAGTCTACGATCAGATCAACAGCAATATGGATCGTATTCCACCGGGTACATTACCGCCTTTGATCCAGTCCGTTAGCCTTTATGATGTGCCTTTAGTAACGATTACCCTCAGTGGTTCACATTACACGCCCGTACAATTGCACGATATGGCCATAAAACTGCTAGAACAACTGCGTACAGCGCCAGAAGTTGGTAAAAGTTGGATATCCGGTACGACTACACCTGCTGTGAAGGTTTGGTTAGACCCCACCAAGCTAGCTGCTGTTTCTATCTCTTTACAAGAGGTGAAACAAGCACTACTCACAAACAATATAAGCAACAATGCGGGTAAATTAGAAACAACTAAAATAAACAACTATTTACGCATTAATGCCGAACTGGTTAATCCACAAGATCTAGGGAATATAATAGTAGGCGTATTTAATGCTAAGCCAATTTATTTAAGAGATGTAGCAAAAATTGAAGTTTTACCAGAAAATGATGATATTCAATCTTGGTTTGCACAAGGTAAAGCGAGCAGCACAGCCGATATCTCCGACAAGCTCCAACCCGCCGTTACGCTGGCATTGGCTAGACAAAAAGGCAGCAATGGTGTTGTGGTAGCGAAAGCCATTCTCCAAAAATTAGAACTGCTGAAACCATCCTTGCCTAAAGACATTACTGTTACTATCACCCGTAATTATGGCGCAGATGCCGATGATGCCGTCAACACATTGATCCAACATTTATGCATCGCTATTTTTGCAGTAGTTCTTATTTTGTTGTTGTTCTTGGGCTGGCGCGAAGCTTCGATAGTAATCTTTTCTATCCCACTGATTTTATTTTTGGTGCTAGGTGTTGATTGGATTATAGGACAAACCATCAATCGTATTACACTATTTGCTTTAATATTATCCCTAGGGCTATTAGTTGACGATAGTATTGTGGTGATTGAGAATGTACACCGACATATGGAGAACCACCCACAGCACAATCTTGGTCGACTCATCGTCACTGCAGCAAACGAAATCGGTAGGCCTACCATCGTGGCAACTTTTACCGTCATTTTAGCACTACTCCCCATGGGTTTTGTCACTGGAATGATGGGCCCTTTTATGCGGCCTATCCCAATAAACGCGTCTTTGGCTATGCTGATATCGCTATTGATCGCTTACACGGTTGTGCCATATCTAGCGTATCGCTGGCTTAAAGGTAAAATGCGTAAAATTGCACGGCTCAAATTGGCACAATCACCCACGCCCAATGATGAAAATCCAGTGACCCTTAGTTTTTTACAACGAAGTTATCAGCGCCTTTTTTATCCATTGATGAATTCTGCGTGGAAAAGACACACATTTTACGGTGCAGTCGCTATGGTACTAGGGCTGGTGATGTTGCAACCGATATGGCAATTTATTCGTCCAGGCGGTGCCAATGGGCCTTTAACTCCCTTAGGAATCGAGCTAAAAATGCTGCCTAACGACAATGTAAATACCTTGTTACTGGAAATAGATGCTGCCAGCGGCACTGCATTACAAGAAACAGCTACGGTGGCAAAAGAGATTGCAAACGTATTATCATCCAACCCATACATTACCAATTATCAGATTTTTTTAGGGCAATCCGCGCCCCAGGATTTTGCCGCCATGGTCCGAGGAGATAATTTGCAGCAAGGCAGTTTTTATGGACAAATTCGTATTAATCTGATAGACAAACATTTGCGCAAAATAGAATCGCCCGAGATTGCACAAGATCTTTATGCTTCGCTATCTGGAGTGCAACACAACTTTCCCAATGTACGCATTAAGCTATTTGAAACACCGCCCGGACCACCTGTACGCTCACAAATGGAGGCTGGCTTATTTGGTCCAGATTATACCTTGTTACAGAATCTCGCCGGTTATATTACTGATAAGATCTATCCAAGTATTTATGGCATGACCAATATTGACAATTCTGTTACACAAGATTTACCGGAATATAATATTATTGTCGACAAAAACAAGGCCGTTATGGCGGGTTTAGTGCCCGATACCATAACCAATGAAATTACAGCTTATTTTGCTGGGGTGAATGTAGGCAGCTTGCATCAACCAGGTATAGAAGTGCCCCGAAAAATCATTTTACGGTTACCTCTTTCTTTCCGAGAAAATGCTGATTCATTTGGAAAAATTTATCTGTTAAACAAACAAGACGATCTGATCCCATTGTCAACAATTGCGGAATTTAAAAAAACAGTACAAGATAAGCCTGTCTTTACTCGCGATCAACACCCAGTTGTCTACGTAACAGGCGACATGTTAAAGTCAAGTCCTGTGAATGGGGTAATTATAGGAACACATCTATTAAATAACCTTAAATTAGCAGATGGTTCCAAATTAACAGTGGGCGATCTCGGATTTGTACCGGCACAACCTAATGATGTAGCACATACGCAACTATTTTGGCTAGGCGAAATGCGTTTAACCCTAGACGTATTTCGTGATATGGGTACGGCTTTTATTCTTGCTTTAATCCTAATTTACATTCTATTAACGGGTTTTTATCGTTCCTTTTTTATCCCGCTCATCATCATGGCAGCTATTCCTCTGACTCTCATGGGTGTCATTCCTGGACACTGGTTAACCAATCAGCCTTTTACTGCGACCTCCATGATAGGCGTTATAGCGCTAGCCGGAATTGTGGTGCGCAATTCTTTATTGTTAATAGACTTTATTCTTGAGCATCAACGTCAAGGAAAGTCCCTTGAATTTTCGGTATTAACTGCGGGAATTGTACGGTTACGGCCAATTTTATTAACAGCATTCGCAATCATCTTGGGGTCAATGGTCATGATTACAGATCCCGTGTTTGGTGGCCTTGCAGTATCATTAATTTTTGGCGCATTTGCGTCCACTATATTAACGTTGTTTATTATTCCGCTAATTTATTTAAGTTGGAAGAAATTTACTAACTAATGAAGTATTGGCGATTACATTCTATGCTATAGTCGGTATATGATTAGAAGATGGCACTAATTTATCTGCTGCCATCGAAGGAATTTTTGGCTTAAATGCGAAAAACGCGTGCTTATTATTAGAAAGACGGCTAGCCTCATTATTTTTAGGCGGCGCAAAAGTAACTAGCTCCGGATTAATTGGATTGTGCGCTGCAGCAAATATTGCAGGTAACTTAGCAAGTTTATCCTCTTTTGTTACGATGAAATTAATGCACAGTCTATTTTCTTCTATACGTTTTTCTATATTGTCTATAAGCGCAGTTCTTTCCTCAATATCTTTATTCACTTGTTTTGCGACAAAAGCAATGTGCAGTTCATTTTCTTCTATACGTTTTGCTATGATATGTTTTTTTATATCGTCTATAAGCGCATGTCTTTTTTCAATATCTTTATCTAAAAGATTGGAAAGATCGATATGCTCTGACTCATATTTCTTTAACCATGCCGCTTTACGTGCTTCAAATTGTTCTAATAATTTAATGTGAATAGCTTTCTTTTGTTCTAGCTTTTTGATATCGTCTGCTAATTGTTGTTTTTCTTGGAAATATGCAGGCCCGAGTTCTGTGATATAACCCTCTTCTTCTTCGGAAAGTAATGAGGGCTCCTGTGCCGGATGAAATACAGCTCTATTTGCGGATAGACCAAGCCCCGGCTCTTTTCTTAAATCAACAACAGAAGGCGCTTTACCATCTTCCAATAGTACAACTGCATCTGGGGCAATAATATCGTGTGAATCACTGGGATTCGTCATTTCAATTTCCTTAATAAACTCTCACTCCTCCAGAGTGGTCTATTAAGAGTAGCAAAAAAACATAAAAGGTCAAATTTTTTACCCTGTTTTGAGAAATTTCGACTAAAAATGTTCACTAATTACCTAAAAACTCATTCTTTTGTTATATATTTACACACATTTGGCCTCTCCATTTTAGGTTTTGTTGCTCTGTGGTTGAAATAGGGGCTAACTTTGGTGGTAAGAATTTGATCAAATACAATGGATCTAATATTCTAGACCGTAATCTATTTCCCAGACTTATCCGTCAGAAGGGTTCTGTATTTCGTAAGCGGTAAATAATCCCCCTGGTTGACAGGAACTATTTAATTAAAGCTGGATCGATGTTGAAAGGCAGCAAAGCCTCAAGCTGTTCGATGGTGGTACATTCCTGGATGTGGGCTAAGACATAACGTAGATAATTGTAGGACTCTATCTTTTGATATTGACAGGTTTGGATAAGGCTATAGATAACCGCAGCGGCTTCGGCACCTTCAACGCTATTGGCAAATAACCAGTTCTTTCTTCCCGTAGCAAAGGGCTTAATAGCCCGCTCTGTACGATTGTTGCTGATTTCTAGACGGCCATCTTGTAGGTAAACCATCAACTTAGGCCATTGGCTTAACGTGTAGCGTATGGCCTCCCCGATAAGCGTTTTAGGAGGAGCCGTATGGATTTGTTTATCCAGCCAAGCTTTGAAGCTTTCTAATATAGGTAGTGCATGTCGTTGCCGTAGATGATAACGTTGCTCCGAAGTTAGTTTATCTACCTTTGCTTTTTCTTCAATCAGCGCTAGCTTTTTAATAATTTGTATAGCTTGAGTCGCCAAACCATCTTTTGGACTGACCTTTTGTGCCTCTTTAAATTTACGGCGCACATGATACCAACAGGCTACTAATGTAATGGCTATCTTACTGGCAAGCACATCGTAAGCTTGATAACCATCGCAATGTAGATAACCCTTAAAATCTTCTAATAAATCTAAAGGAACAGTATGCGCCCGCGATGGCGCATAATGATAGACCAAGGCAAATTGTTTCGGCGGGCCACCGCCCAAGACCCACATATAAGATTTGGTTTCGGCGCTTCGTCCAGGCTCTTTTAATACCTGAACCGTCGATTCATCTGCATAGGCCACATCATAATTATGGATGTGTGCTAATAATAATTTGGTTAATGGCGATAACAACTGAGCACATTTGATAACCCAATGTGATAACGTCGCTCTCGATATATCCACACCAACACGCTGTAAAATATGCTCTTGGCGATACAGAGGCAGATGGTCTTCAAACTTCGAGACTAAGGTATGCGCTAATAAACCAGGTGCTGCGATACTCTTAGGAATGGGTTGTTTGGGCATAGGGGCTTGTTTAATAGTTTCTTCGCAGCCTCTGCAGGCATATTTCTTGCGGATATGCTCGATGATGTAGACTTTCATCGGAATAATTTCTAGCTGCTCGCTGACTTCATCACCGATATAGGTTAGCGTACAGCCACAAGAGCAGGTTTGCTCGGTTTCAGGTAAATCGTAAACTTCCTGTTTTCTAGGTAAATTCTTAGGTAGACTTTTGCGACCTTTCTTCTTGCGCGTATGTTCGGGGATAGTCAGCTCTTCGTCTGCTTCTACAATTTCAAGCATATTATCTGGAGTAATCGCTTCGTTAAATAAAGACAGTTGACGTGGTCCATCGGTATCTTTTTCTGATTGACTGCCAAAACGTTTATAACGACTTAAACGAAATTGCTCGTAGAGATATTCAATGGTTTTGTTTTTGTCGGCAATGGTGGCTTTGTTTTCTGCGATAACAGTATCTTTCTCGGCGATGATTTGCTGCATGGCTAGAATGATTTCTGCCACTTCTTCCTTTGTTTTAAATTGTAAATCGCTTTCCGTAATCATGCAGAGATTATAACAAATCTTAATAATAGTTGCTATAGTTTAGCTCTGCAAAATCATTCATTAACATAAAATCTAATCCCGCTAATAGCCAACTTAATTGATCAGAAGACAGTTCAACTACTTCCTCAGCTGTCTTCTTAAATTGGAACTTACCTTTTTCTAACCGTTTATAATATAGAAAAAAACCGTTCCTATCCCAATGCAATATTTTAACCTTGTCTTTATAATGGTTATAAAACACAAACACATGGCCTGATGTGGGCTGCTTCTTAAAAACAGATAACACCAATGCACTCAAACCGTTAATCGATTTGCGCATATCAACGGGCTTTAGACTAACATAAACGTTGCTATTTTCCGATAAGGTTAACGGCATGGCGATACCTCTAGCAACGGTTGCAAGATAGATACGGTTTGGCTATTAAGCTCACAGTACAGGCTCAGCACAATGCCATTAGGATAATGGATTTTTAATGGACTAGGCGCGCCAGTGAAGGATGATTCTTTAGAACCACTCGTTCGTGCTATTGCGAAGGCCGCAGCTGTCTTTGGGCGCTTTTCTTTCTTTAATCGTTGTCGCCAATAGGCAAAGCTGGTGTAGCTGATCCCGAGCTCAGCACAAAACTCTTTTCTAGGTTTTGGGCTTTTTTCCCATAGCACATTTATCTCTGCCCATTCTTCTTGGCTTTTTCTAGGGCCGTATTTCTTGGTTTCTATTATAAGGTCGTTCATCATATTTCCTCCAAATTGGTTTGTAATGGAAGATTGACGGATTTTTCAGGTTTTGACTAGGTGGGGTTTATTTACCGCTTACCTACCTTTAGTGACCTATCATTGCGACGGTTTCATACTAACATGCCTATGACGGACTTGGCCTCTCTAAAGGTGGGTAACGACCCTTGTACCATTAACTTTCTTTTACAACAGCAACTCCTAGGTAA
>JBIPMB010000097.1:0-8083 GCA_044369355.1 Gammaproteobacteria bacterium
AATTAATCCAAAAATAAATCAAAATTTATCGCTAGAATATGAGGCCAGAGTGTTCAATATTATTCCGTCTTTGGTGCAATTGAGTTTATGGTCTGTGTCGAATTATGAACGTGCAGGAAATGCATTACTATACCGAGGACATAAAACGGTTATTGCTCAACACAAAAAAGGAATGACCTTTTTTATTGATGCCCCGATCTCAGAAAAAGAGACTGTTTTTAACGATGATAAATTAATTGAGCGTTATGCTAAGGTGCGCATGGATTAAAATTTGCGTTTATAGCAAAAGGCAAGTAATGTAGAGCCTTAATAGATTACATTTTTTTGCAAGAGCTGCGTTGAAACAAACATATAACGGCGCAGAAGATAGAAAGATAATAAGATTCAGGATATAATCAAATGTTTGGTTTGACACAATATAAAGTTCCAGCTAATACTCTCGTTACTTTGACGGGTATTTCGATAGCGCCGGTAGTGAGTGCATTTAGGAATTTGCAAGAGAGCAAGTCTATCGTCGATGTTACACTTCCAACACTGAACCCGCCTGCACAAAGTAATGATTGGACCGAGTGGTTATTGAGCGGGTATTTGGGAAACTTTCTAGATTGGACAGGTAAACAGTTAGCATATATAGGCAGCAATGTATTCCCAGCCCCGAATAAGTTTGAGCGTCTACAAACAATGCGTGCGCATGCAGAAGGGCTTAAGCAATTTTTATCGGAACAAATGTTGGATAAGGATGTGGATGCTGACATTTCAGCAGCACTAAATACATATCTACGCAGCGGACGTTCCTTGATAAAGGAAGAAAGCTTAGAACCAGCAGAATGGCAAGAAGAATTAAAGAATTTGCAATCGTTTTCAGAAATGACTGGAGATAAAAATACAGCAGCGATACTCTCCGAGTGGATAGAACAATTAGATTTATTGCGAGAAAAGAAAGGATCTGCAGCAGAAAAACGAATCGCTGATTTAAGTCACCATAACTCCCTTGCGAAGAGACGAGTGACTTATCATCGTGACAGGATGGATAGTAGAACAGATAGGCCCCTTATTGTTAATGAAATAATGAAGACAAATTCAGGTAATGTGGGTTTATTTCCTGCTAGAAGGCAATTGGGTTCTACTGTGGATCTAGCCACCCTAGGCAATGCGGGGATGACGATAGAGGGCAAGCATGGTGGTGATTTTTCAGGATATGCCGTCAGTGGAGCCGGAGATGTGAATGGCGACGGCATTGCGGATGTTATCATAGGAGCACCGATTGCCACGGGTGATCAAGCTTACTCCGGAGTGAGCTATGTTGTGTTTGGCAGCAATTCCACGGTTCTTGCGGATACTATTATTCATTTGGGAACTCTTAGCAGTAGCAAAGCTGGATTTACAATAAATGGCGCCGATGCTAACAACCGCGCTGGATATTCTGTTAGTGGCGCTGGCGATGTGAACGGCGATGGGTTTGCTGATGTTATCATAGGAGCACCTTCAGCCACCGGTGTATCGTTATATGGTATTTAACCAAGAGCTGTTAAAATAGGACCTAAATTTTGGATTTTTAATGAGGAGTATGTTCAATGCTGAATGGAAAAGAAGAAGGGAAGAGTGAAGCAGTGGCAGCACTCAATGCGGTAGCCCCCAAAGCAAATGAGCCAGGGTTTCAGTTCCAGTTTCATGGACAACTGCTGGCTTGGTTAGAAGCAAATCAGGTGAGCGTGGGTTTTACCACCTACCAGATAGGCAAGGTATTTTTAGTGGGCAGAAATCCCAGCCAGCCCCGTTTATCCATTTACGAACGTACCTTTGCTGAGTCTATGGGGTTAGCCAGCAGTGCAGATGGTCAACAATTGGCGATGGGCTCTTTATATCAGATTTGGCGTTTTTCCAATGCAGTGGCTCAACCACAGCAAGGTATGCCTTACGATAAGGTGTATATTCCACAGGTAGGCTACACTACGGGAAGTTGTGATGCCCATGATTTAGGTTTCGATAAATATGGCAAGATTGTGTTTGCGAATACGCTGTTTAACTGTATAGCCACCATGAGCGAGACTCAAAGCTTTGTGCCTATTTGGAAACCATCCTTCATATCGCGTTTAGTACCGGAAGACCGATGCCATTTAAATGGGCTTGGTTTTAGAGACGGTGAACCACGTTATATTACGGCGTGTAGCCAAACTGATACAAAAGCCGGATGGCGCGAACACCGCCAGAAGGGTGGTATAGTGATGGACATTAAAACCAATGACGTACTGTGCGAAGGCTTATCGATGCCGCATTCACCGCGCTGGCACCAAGATAAGTTATGGGTATTAAACTCAGGTGAGGGTGAGTTTGGTTATGTGGACATGAAAACGAAGCAGTTTAAACGAATGGCATTTTGTCAGGGCTTTGCACGCGGCTTAAGCTTTCACAATAATGTAGCGGTGATAGGTTTATCAAAACCCAGACACAATGACACCTTTGAGGGTTTAGGCTTAGAGCAAAAATTGCAAGAGCAAAAGACGACGGCCTCAGTGGGATTGCAACTAGTGGATATCAACACTGGGCAGACATTACTTGCTTTTTGGATAGGTGGAGACATCAAAGAAATCTATGATGTGACGATTATGCGGAATACCAGAGCTCCTATGCTGCTTGGATTCAGGAATAAAGAAATAGAACACACTATCGCCTTTGATGAAAGCGCGTTAAATCGACTTAAACAACAGGAAAAGGAGGAAGAAGAAGCAAAAAAGCTTTTTAATATAAGTCCAAAAGCGAGCCCTTCTTTACCTGCTCCAATATCGATGCCAACACCAATGCAGCTAAGCCCTCAAGTGGAATCGTCTTCGTCTGAACCTGTGCAGAAAAAGAAGGCAAAAAAAGAAGTTGAAGCAGAACCCGCTCAACAGCAATTACAAGCAAATCCAAGCTTAGCATCCGCAACCGGTTTTTATGGTTTTTGGCAAACACACCGACAATCTATTTTATTGGGAATGAGTGCTCTGGCCAATGTTGGATTAGCAGTGATTGCATTGCAGGCGTATCAACAAGAAGATACCGAGCCAAAATCGGGAGCCTTGATGCAGCATTAAGTGTCAGCAACTTTAGCAAAAACTAAACACTACTAATGGACAGCCCACTCCTCTATAAGGTACAATCTCGCCAGTAAAAGAATTAACGGCGAAACCAGAGGAGGCATTCTGTGCAGAAAAAAGCCATACTAGCCTTAGCCGATGGCACCCATTTTGAGGGTATTGCTGTAGGCCATGGTGATTACACGGTGGGCGAGGTTGTATTCAATACCGCCATGACGGGCTATCAAGAAGTGTTAAGCGATCCCTCGTACGCTGAACAATTAATTACCTTTACCTACCCCCATATAGGCAATGTAGGCACCAATGCTGCTGATTTTGAAGCCGATAAAGTCTATGCCAAAGGATTTATCCTCCGTGAGTTACCTACAGCGCCCAGCAGTTGGCGCGCACAACAATCCTTTACCCAATTCATAGAAGATTACAATTTATTAGGCATTGCTGAAATCGATACCCGCGCTTTGGTGCATCATTTGCGTCAATATGGTGCTCAGGCCGGTTGTATTTTGGCAGAGGGCGATGTAGCTACTGCAGTGGCTAAGGCCCGCGCTTGGGGCAATATGCAAGGGCGATCGCTCATTGAAGCTGTTGCCACACACAAAACCTATGCCTGGCAAGAATCACTGCACAAAGCGGGCAATCCCACACTAGTAGTGGTCGATTTTGGGGTAAAACAAGGCATACTGCGCTCTTTAGCGGCGCAAAACTGTAATGTGATGGTAGTGCCAGCACAATCAACCACAGAAGATATTTTAAAATTACAGCCTCAGGGCATTGTATTATCCAATGGTCCAGGAGATCCCGCCGCCTGCCTTGATGCCATCAAAACCGTCCAAACCTTGTTAACTAAAAACATTCCACTCTTTGGCATTTGTTTAGGCCATCAATTGTTGGCTTTGGCTCTAGGTGCCAAAACGATGAAGATGAAACAAGGCCATCATGGCGTCAATCATCCAGTGCAAGATGTTGCAACTAAACGCGTCTTTATTACCAGTCAAAACCATGGTTTTGCAGTAGATGAAGCAACGCTGCCTGTGGGCGTGCGCGTTACGCATCGTTCTTTATTCGATAATACGCTACAAGGCTTTAGCCACGAGACGTTGCCACTACTGGCCTTTCAAGGTCATCCCGAAGCGAGTCCCGGACCGCACGATAGCGACATTCTATTCAAACAATTTATCAAATTGATCAATGCTGGGAGTCTGCAGCATGCCTAAACGCGATGATATAAAAACAATTTTATTATTAGGCGCAGGACCCATCGTCATAGGCCAAGCCTGTGAGTTTGATTATTCCGGTGTGCAAGCGTGTCAAGCCTTGCGTGAAGAAGGTTACAGAGTGGTATTAGTGAATTCCAATCCAGCCACTATCATGACTGATCCCAGCATAGCCGATAAAACATATATCGTTCCCATACGTCCCGAAGTGATTGCAAAAATCATTGCTGAAGAAAGACCCGATGCCTTATTGCCTACCATGGGCGGACAAACGGCTTTAAATTGTGCTTTAGATCTAGCACGTGAAGGCATATTAGAAAAATACAATGTTGAAATGATAGGCGCGACTCGCGAAGCTATAGACAAAGCCGAAGATCGCGATCTATTTAGGCGCGCTATGCAAAAAATAGGCTTAGATGTAGCACGCTCCGTCATTGCACACAGTTTAGAAGAGGCACTACAAGTACAGGTGCAGTTGGGTTTTCCCACGGTCATTCGTCCTTCCTTTACTTTGGGCGGCACGGGTGGTGGCATAGCGTATAACCGTGAAGAATTTATTGAAATTTGTGCAAGCGGTTTTGAATTATCGCCTACTGCAGAACTGTTGATTGAAGAATCATTATTAGGCTGGAAAGAATTTGAATTAGAAGTGGTGCGCGATAAAAATGACAATTGCATCATTGTGTGTACCATTGAAAATTTTGATCCCATGGGTGTACATACGGGTGATTCCATTACCGTGGCACCTGCACAAACCTTAACAGATAAAGAATATCAAGTGATGCGCAATGCCGCCATGGCCATTTTGCGTGAAATAGGTGTTGAGACTGGCGGTTCCAATGTGCAGTTTGCGGTTAATCCTGCAGATGGTCGCATGATCGTCATCGAAATGAATCCACGCGTATCACGTTCTTCCGCTTTGGCTTCTAAGGCCACCGGTTTTCCGATCGCCAAGATTGCTGCTAAATTAGCGGTAGGGTATACCTTAGATGAACTAGCGAATGAAATCACCCAAGGGGCAATTCCCGCATCTTTCGAGCCAACGATAGATTATGTCGTTACCAAAATCCCACGCTTTAATTTTGAAAAATTTCCCAATGCCGACCCACGTTTAACCACGCAAATGAAATCGGTAGGTGAAGTGATGGCCATAGGTCATAACTTTCAAGAGAGTTTACAAAAAGCGATACGCAGTTTAGAAAATGGTTATGATGGCTTAAATTCTTTGGTCAGCGATGAAGACGAGCAATGGTCTGAACGTTTACGCTATGAATTAAAAACGCCAACGGCAGATCGCTTGTGGTATGTAGCCGATGCTTTTCGTCAGAGCTTGAGCTTAGAAGAAATAGCGCTATATACGCAAATCGATCCGTGGTTCTTGGGTCAAATTGAAGATCTCATACGCTGGGAAGAAAAGGTGCGCATGCAAGGTTTGGCAGGCTTAGATCGCGATTTACTCTACAGTTTAAAACGGCGCGGTTTTGCCGACAGTTATTTGGCAAAATTATTAGGTATTACGGAAGCCAAGTTGCGACAATTACGCCACGATTGGGACATTCGTCCCGTATATAAACGTATAGACAGTTGTGCTGCAGAATTTGCCAGCGAAACGGCTTATTTTTATTCTACCTATGAACAATATTGCGAAGCGCGTGTAGAAAATAAACCCAAGGTCATGGTTTTGGGCAGCGGTCCTAATCGCATAGGTCAGGGCATAGAATTTGACTATTGCTGTGTGCACGGCGCCATGGCTTTTAGCGAAATGGGTTATCAAACCATTATGGTGAATTGTAATCCTGAAACGGTGTCTACCGATTTTGATAGAGCCGATCGCCTGTATTTTGAGCCTTTAACTCTAGAAGATGTGTTGGAGATTTGTCACAAAGAACAACCCGATGGTGTTATCGTGCAATTAGGCGGACAAACGCCGTTAAAGCTGGTGGATCCTTTGTCTATCTTAGGGGTGCCTATTTGGGGTAGTTCGGCCGATACCATCGATTGGGCTGAGGACAGACAGCGTTTTCAAGCTTTATTACATAGCATGGGCTTAAAACAACCCGCTAATGTCACAGCGACTGAAATCGATGAGGCCATCACCAAGTCGCGTACACTACAATATCCTCTCATGATACGGCCTTCCTATGTATTGGGCGGTCGCGGTATGCAAATTATTACCCATGAAGATGAGCTAAGAGGGTATCTTAAAAAAAATGCTGTAATATCAAAGGATTGTCCACTTTTATTGGAGGAATTTTTAGATAATGCACAAGAAGTGGATGTTGATGCAGTGGCGGATGGACAAAATATACTTGTTTGTGGTATCATGGAACACATTGAACAAGCGGGCGTGCATTCGGGAGATTCTTCTTGCTGCTATCCGCCCTTTAGCTTGTCGGTTGAAATACAACAAGAATTACGCCGTCAAGTGACCTTGATTGCGCGTGAAATGCGGGTAATAGGGCTGTTAAATGCCCAATTTGCTATTCAAGGAGACACTATTTATGTGTTAGAGGTGAATCCCCGTGCTTCGCGCACGGTGCCCTTTATTTCTAA
The DNA here is from genome assembly GCA_044369355.1 of Gammaproteobacteria bacterium. Classification (GTDB taxonomy): domain Bacteria; phylum Pseudomonadota; class Gammaproteobacteria; order UBA1113; family UBA1113; genus VFKP01. The sequence continues at coordinate 6,845 of JBIPMB010000097.1, forward strand.
AGCAACCGGCGTGGCGGTCACAAAAATAGCAGCCTGTTGCATGGCAGGACAATCTTTAACAGAGATGGGATATGGCAGCAGCTTAGCAGTGCCGCCTTATTATTCGGTGAAATACCCGGTATTTCCGTTTTCGCGTTTTGGTGGGGTTGATCCCATCCTAGGACCAGAAATGAAATCGACCGGCGAGGCTATGGGCATAGGCGAGCATTTTGGTGAGGCTTTTGCTTATGGTTTCTTAGGCAGTCAAAATAAGGGTAAAATACCCACTAAAGGCCAAGCCTTTATTAGCGTGCGTGATGAGGATAAAGCCATTGTAGTTGCTATTGCGCAACGCTTAGTGGCAGTGGGTTTTAGATTATGTGCCACACGTGGCACGGCGAATACCTTAAAAGAGGCAGGTATAGACTGTAAGCCTATCAATAAATATAGGGAAGGTAGGCCACATATCATCGATAGCATCAAAAATGATGAGATCGATTTTATTATTAATACTACGGATGGACAAAAGTCGATTAACGACTCTTATACAATACGCAGTAGCGCCTTGCGACATCGTGTGTGTTATACCACGACTTTAGCGGGTGCCAGAGCGCTGATTTTAGCGATGAGCTATCAGCATGATATTAAAGTGAAGGCATTGCAAACATTGCATGCCACAGAAGAGGTGATAGTATGAGTAGTAAAACACCCATGACAGTCGCAGGAGCGGCTGCATTACAGAAAGAATTAGAGGAATTAACACGAGTAACGCGCCGTAAAATTGTAGATGCAATTGCTGAGGCACGGGCTCACGGCGATTTGAAAGAAAATGCGGAATACCACGCTGCTAAAGAGCAACAAAGTTTTGTGGAAACACGTATTCAAGAGATAGAAGGCAAATTGAGTAATGCCCAAGTCATTGATATTGCGAAAATGCCGCACACGGGTCGTATTATTTTTGGTGTCACGGTGCAGTTAATTAATTTAGATACGGATGAAACGATCCGTTATCATATAGTAGGAGAAGACGAAGCCAATATTAAAATTGGTAAGATTTCAGTAAATTCGCCTTTAGCACGCGCCTTAATCGGCAAAGAGCAGGGCGACACGGTAGAAGTGACTACGCCTGGAGGCGTATTGAGTTATGAAGTAGATGAAGTTTTATATTTATAAAAAGGAGCAAAGATGATTTTAAAAAAACTAATAATATTAGCGAGTACGGCGATGTTCAGCATAACAATGGTGGGTTCCGCTAAGGCA
>JBIPMB010000098.1:0-8038 GCA_044369355.1 Gammaproteobacteria bacterium
ATAGCGCATAATATCAATGTGGATGGTTAGGCAATCTGGATCCCGCGCGATATCTTCCAATATCTTTTGTGCTAAGGTGGTTTTGCCAAAGCGCCTGGGGGCAATAAGAATGTAGTCTTTGCCATTTTTCAAGCCGTGGGTCAAACTGCCTAAATACTCTTTTCTATCAATAAATAGCTCTTTAACCATCATTTCATCGTTGTCTCATAAAATATATGATAAGTGTATATCAAAATCACTTACTTGTCAATGAAATTTGATTACAGATGTCTCTTGAAATTTGATACAAGCTAAGAATAGTTAAACTGTTCCTGTAAAGTTGTAACTATTTGATTTTATTGATATTTATATCATTTCTGATAAGATAATTGCGGTTATTCTGGGGTGCAATCCCAGTTTATCATGACAAACTGGGATTGCACCCCAGATTATCATGGCAAACCAAGGTTGTATCTCAGACGGTAGAGGAGTAGGTTTAATACATATAAGACCAATTAGCGCCTCACTCCGATGCCATTTCCTCACGGATCTTAATAAGATTTTGTTCTAGATCTAAGGAAGACAAACTATTCTTTCGAAAGATATATGCAAAGATCAACCCTATAGCAGCAATGATGAGGTTGTCTTCTGGAAAGGGAATCATATGTTTAAAGCGCAGAAATGAAACCACAACAAGGCTGGCAAGATAGATTAACAAATACCAGTTCTTAACCAAGGTGTTATGAAAAGTCTCTTTTTTAGCATGAAAGGCATAGTAGCCGACAACGATTAAAGTGAGCGTGATAAACAGATAGACTAGATTGGTACAGCCAGACCAGTAGATAAGCCAAGTGCAGCAGATAAAGCCTAAACAGCCGATTAGAGTGGGGTAGCGCAAATTAAACTTGTACAACAGCTGTGGTTGCTTACCATGTAATACCATTACGCTCACGGGGCCCGCTAAATAAGCAAATACGACGACAGAAGATAAAAAGTTAACGAGCTCTTTCCATGTTGGGAACGGAAATAAGAATATAATACCTACAAAGCCGTTGATCCACAAAGCAACAGCCGGAGCGCCGTATTTGTTGAGCCTAGTCAAGAAACTTTCTGGAAATATCTCTTTCCCTACACTGTACAAGATCCGCGAAGTGACGGCGATGTAGACATTGGTAGTTCCTAAGGGCGCAACCACCGCATCGATAAACAATATGGTAAATAACCAGTTCAAGCCGAATAAAGCAACCAGTGCCAACAACGGTGCTGCTGTGCCCGTTAAGGATAGTTGATGCTGATTGTCTAAACACAGTAAATAACTCAAAGACAGTAAGCCATACAAAACCAAACCTACCAGTATGGGGGCAAACAACGAATAGGGTAGGGCCTTGATGGGATCTTTAACCTGATTGGCTAGTATAAGGCCATTTTGAAAGCCTGAAAAAGCAAAAGCCAAACCACTGCTGGTGACGGCCAGTAGAACATTCTCGAAAGAGAAATTAACTTTATTGGAGATGGATGTGAATGAATGAAAGTGGCCAAAACTGGAGATTAGAATCAGTGCTACCATAAGCGGGATTAAGATTTTCCAAAAGCTGACGATGCTATTCACTCTAGCGACGCGAGTGATCACTAAGGTGTTAAAAGCGGTGATACTTAAGATGATAAACATGGCGAGCGCCATGCCCCTAGTTGATAATTCAACTTTATTAGCAACACTGACCAGTAGTGATGGCTCCCAAAAACCTATATATTGCACTACGGCCTGGGCCTCTAAGGGCAAATACACCACATAACTTAGCCAGCCTAAAATTAAAAAGATGCTGCCCATGCTTTTGGGGTGCGTTAAACTCATGAAGCGATAAATGCCCCCGACTATGGGAAAAGCGGTGCAGATCTGTGCAAAAGACAGACCAATGATCAAAGTGATGACTGCGGTAATGAGCCAAGAATACAACACGCCTATGCCTGCTGTTTGATAACCGTAAAACGGCGAGAATAACCAACCCGAGCCTATCATGCCGCCCGTGGAGATGAGGATTAATTGCAGATTTGAAAGTTTTTTAATCATGTGGCAGTCCTTGTCTATTATCGTTATACTCACAGCAGTTGATTTTTAGGGTAGAAGACTAGTCCTCGAGCACAAGGAGTGTAGTACTCTACATGACTTGTGCGAGATGGGCGAAGGCAACACGCCCTAAAATTCAAATGCGAAGAGTATATTAAAACATGTCTTTTAAAAAAAAGGAAGAGGGAAATGCTTTACCTCTGTCCCGCCAACGCCATTTGCAGCTTTTGTTGCAACAGGGTGCTATTAACTGCGCCGACTATAGGCGATATTAACATTTTCCCCTGTGCATTGAGCATGATCAACGTCGGTGGTGCTATCACGTTCCAACGTTTTAGAATGGTATTGATATCGGCGCTAGGGCGGGTCATGTCGACGCGCACCAAGTGAAATTGTTGCAGCAATGGCGTCATTTCAGGTTTATAGAAATCACGATCTAACTCTTTACATGACAAACACCAATCAGCGTAAAAATCGATGAGCACTGGTTTGCCATCAGCATTTTGAATCGCGGCATCTAAAGCGTCCATTGTAGTGACGGTGGTAAAATTTAATTTACTTTCTACTGAAGTTGCTTTTAAAGGTAACCAGATGTTGCTATGGCCCAAACTAGTGCCTACGATTAATAAGATACCATAAACAGCACATACGGCACCCAGTGTTTGTCGTAACCTAAAGCTGAACTTTTTATTTTGCGCGCGATTGAGTAGGTCACTGCTATACGCAACTAATAACAGCAATATGCCCCATAAAAATAATACGAAGAAAGAAGGCAATAAACGAGAAGCTAGCCAAATGGCCATACCTAAAAAGATAAAAGCAAAACATTTTTTAACAGCCAACATCCACGGACCAGTTTTGGGGATGTAATGTGCACCAAAAGTGTTAAAGACTATTAACGGCAAACCCATGCCTAAACTCAAACAAAATAAAGCGGCGCCGCCTAACCACAGATTGTGTGTTTGGCTGATGTAAGCCAATGCACCTACTAAAGGCGCACTCACACAAGGCGATACAATTAGTGCCGATAGAGCACCAATAAGCGCTACTCCAAAAAAATGGCCGCGGGGTTGATGCTCGCTTAATTGCGTCATCTTGTGCGTCCACTTTTGTGGTAAACGTAGATCGCGCCCTGTAAATAAGCACACAGCCAAGACGACAAATAATAGGCTTAAAAATCCTATCATCCACGGCGTTTGTAAAGTACTTTGTAAACTTAAACCTAATAAGGAAAATAACAAACCGGCTAGCGTATAGGTGATGCACATGCCTAGTACGTAAGCAATGGATAATAACAATGCACGCTTGGTTTTAAGTGTAGTGCTGTGTCCTAAAATAAGTCCCGATAGTATGGGTAATAAAGGCAATACGCACGGTGTGAAAGCAAGTAAAAGTCCTAAGCCTAAATAAGTGAATAATATATATTCTGCTCTCGTAGGGACAGGCTCCTGTGCCGGCCCTAAGGCGGGGCCTGCCCTTACGCTCATATCGTTATTGGTTTCAATTATAGGGGCAATGGTTTTTTGCACCTCTCCCGTCGCAAAATTGATGTTGAAGCTCTGTGTTTGTGGGGGATAACAAAAATTGGCTTCGGAGCAGCCTTGGTATTGGATCTGCACAGTACTTTGTGTAGCTGCCATGCTGAGCGGTAGGGTTAATACTAAGTTATCTTGGTAAGTGGTGTAATGACCCAATATGTCGCTGTAATGCTGTTTGCTTGGTGGCCAGTTCTCTGGGTTGATGTTAATGGGTTTTGCGTCCAGCAAGGTGAAATGGAAGCGATCGCGGTATAGATAATAACCCTTCTGCATGATCCATGTCGTGCGTAACGTTTTATCGGAATTGACACTCAAAGACAGCTGGAAGGCACTATCTACAGGGAGTGGACCCAGATCGAATGATGGCGTGGCTGCGGCGCGGCTGCTGACCAGAATAATCAATAGGAAAAGCCATAAAAAAGGGCGCGCTGCTCTAAATTTGTACACGGAGTCGCTCATGTAGATCGGATTATGGCTTATCTTAGCACAAACTCTTATAAAAACCATAAAAACCCTTGAATTTTAGGGATACGCCCATACTTAGAGGGAGTCGCCACTGGTATTTCCCAGATGGCAAAAGGAATATGGCCGCCCTAGGTTTGCCATACAGTGTCCCAACAATGACTTAGATATTTTTAAAGAGGTTAAATACAATGAGTGCAAAAACAAATATTCGCCCATTACGTGACCGTGTAGTCGTCCGTCGTCTAGAAGAAGAACGCAAAACGGCTGGCGGCATCGTGATCCCAGATACAGCAACTGAGAAGCCCATGATGGGCATAGTGGTCGCTCTAGGTGGTGGTCGTGTCTTGGATAGCGGTAGCGTACAAGAATTACTCGTACGAATTGGTGATAAGGTATTGTTTGGTAAATATGCCGGTACCGAAGTCGAAATCAACGGAGAAACCTTGATAGTGATGCGTGAAGACGACATCATGGCTGTCATCGAGGCCTAATCATAATTTTTAATGTTCAATACAATCGAGGAAAAGTAAAATGGTTGCAAAAGAAATTCAGTTTGGTGATAGTGCCCGTGCTGTACTTGCACGCGGTGTTAATATTTTAGCAGACGCTGTTAAGGTAACTTTAGGTCCTGCTGGTCGTCTAGTCGGCATGGAAAAAAAGTTCGGTGCTCCTACCTTCACTAAAGATGGTGTATCCGTAGCAAAAGATATCGAATTAAGAGACCCATTCGAAAATATGGGTGCGCAAATGGTGAAAGAAGTAGCATCCCAAACTTCTGACGTCGCGGGCGATGGTACAACTACAGCGACAGTATTGGCCGCTAACATGGTCAATGAAGGTTTGAAAGGTGTGCACGCTGGTCGTAACGCGATGGAAATCAAACGCGGTATTGATCTGTGTGTGACTAAAGCTGTAGATGCTTTGAAAAAATTGTCACAAGCTTGCACCAGCAAGGCGCAAATTAAAAACGTCGGTACAGTATCTGCCAATGGCGATCCTGAAATCGGTGAAGCTATTGCCGCTGCAATGGAAAAAGTGGGTAAAGAAGGCGTTATTACGGTTGAAGAAGGCCAATCTTTCCAAATCGAATTGTCCGTCGTTGAAGGTATGCAATTTGATCGCGGTTATGTATCTCCTTATTTCGTAACCAACCAACAAAATATGAGTGTAGAATTAGACAATCCTTACATTCTGATGACAGACAAAAAGATCGGTAATATACGCGATATGTTGCCTACCTTGGAAGCTGTTGCTAAAGCGGGTCGTTCATTGTTGTTAATTGCTGAAGATGTGGAAGGCGAAGCCTTGGCTACTTTAGTGGTCAACAATATTCGCGGTATTTTGAAAGTGGCTGCGGTGAAGGCTCCTGGATTTGGGGATCGTCGTAAAGCAATGTTGCAAGATATTGCTATCTTAACATCCGGTACAGTGATTTCCGAAGAAACAGGTCGCACTTTAGAATCCGTTACTTTGACCGATCTAGGTACGGCTAAGAAGATCATCATCACTAAAGATGAAACGACACTTATTTCCGGTTCCGGTAATCCAGTGGATATTAAAGCTCGAGTTGATCAAATTCGTGCGCAAATCGAAGAAACCACTTCCGATTACGATCGTGAAAAATTACAAGAACGCGTTGCCAAATTGTCTGGTGGTGTGGCTGTGATTAAAGTCGGTGCTGCAACTGAAGTTGAAATGAAAGAGAAGAAAGCGCGTGTGGAAGATGCTTTGCATGCAACCCGTGCTGCAGTGGAAGAAGGGATTGTCCCTGGCGGCGGTGTTGCTTTGATCCGCGCTATGCAATCTTTGGCTGATTTGAAAGGCGCTAATGACGATCAAAACATCGGTATAGCCATTGCCAAACGTGCAATGACTTCTCCGTTGCGTCAAATCGTCAGCAACGCTGGTTACGAAGCTGCTATAGTCTTGGATAAGGTTATCGCTTCTAAGGATAACACGGGTTACAATGCAGCCACAGGCGAGTTTTGCGATATGGTGGAAGCTGGGATTATCGATCCTACTAAAGTTACACGCAGTGCTTTGCAAAACGCAGCTTCTATCGCTGGCTTAGTGCTAACAACGGAATGCATCGTGACTGAAGTGAAAGAAAAAGAAACTGCAGGTGCTGGCGATATGGGCGGCATGGGCGGTATGGGTGGCATGGGCGGTATGGGCGGCATGATGTAAGTCAGCGTTTCCGTATAAGCCTTTGTGCTCTTAAAAGCCCCGCAGATGCGGGGCTTTTTTTTGGTTTTATAATTATTTCGTTACTATTCGTTTCTGTGAAATAACTACACTAGCAATGAAATCTCCGTCCCTACACACCCGCCGCTTAGGATGCATTTTGTATCGATTAATCAATAGCTTAACAATAAAATCGCGCATTAATAACACATATGTTATAATGCCCCCATAATTAAATAAGTGAAGGTGTGTCAAAATGGCTGCGAAATATGACGATGTCATTATGTTCTCTCTTGACAAGAAAGACGATTTTGGACATGCAAATTTACTGGAAGTAAAATACCGTAAAAAGGGAAAGAAATTCCATCATGTAGTCTTAACGACCAATCCCGATTCCACGGAACTATCCGAATTAAGAAAAAAATATCCTCTTTTGGCCAATGAAACAGTCGATATTAAGACTATTCAAGAAGAGGGTACTGGCACACCACCTCAATTGAAGCGTGCTATTCATAAAAGAACAAAGGTGATAATTAGAGGGCACGGTGATGCCAACGTAGACTATATCGGATCAGAAACGGGTAGCAGAATTATTACAATGTGTGAATTGGCAAAGCTGCTGAAAAAAAAATGTATAGATAGCACAATACAAATATCTTTGCATGTATGCAGTGCCGGAAGAGGTAAGGCCATAGGTACGGTGAAAGGTAGTATTGCAAAGGCACTACACTATAACTTAGTTGAACTAGGAATGGAACCTACCGTATCCGCACCGACATCTAGGATAACAATTTTTTGTACAAATGGCAGGAAAGCCGTAGATCTTGTAATAGACGATTCTTTTCTTATTTTTGTACAGAACTATGGAAGTACTATACAAGAACAGATTAGCGCATTGTCAATATTTCCATGGGTATCCACTAGAAGAAAGTTACAAAAATTATACGATATGGAACAATCCTGCATAGCGAGACCTTCCCATAAAGGTTTGGATTCAAAGGTAATTATTAAACCAAATGGAACACCCTATTTCCCTTATGCGGCATCTGAATTCGCTGTACTTTCTGATGAGGATGAAAAAATAAAGATCTTATATTGTTATCATCAGGATCAAAGAGTCTATAGAGATAGCGCGCGCGCAATTTGCTTACAATACTTGGCGGATATCGCCGCAGAGAACTCTGAAATACAGAACTATAAAGGATTCCAGCGCTTAAAAGAGATAATTTGTATCCACCCATATCCCTATCCTGCATTGCTTAGCTACATAGCGGATAATCAGAAAAATAAAACTGAATTAATGCAACTCTCTGCAACCGGGACTTGGGAAGAAACTTCAGACGACAATCCAGACGCGCAGGAAAAAAGACGAGAGATACTTTCTACCGTATTCGATAACTTTAAATATAAAATAAACACGGATCTGGAATTAAAAGAACTACAACGCGAGCATACCGCACATGCAATGGACACAAAATATAGAACAATTATTAAAAAAAGTGATAAACTTAAGACTATCGATAGTCTTATATTGGCTTTGAGTGGGTTTTTAGTGTTTTGGGGGATAGCTTTAATATTAGTGATTATTGCGCCCGAATTTCCTGTTATGCCATTCGTGGCGATGGGCGTTGCTGTTTTGAGCTGTGGCCTTATAAATGGTTGTCGTTATTTACTTGTAAGATCAGATTCAAAACAGCGAGTAATGAAGTGTCCTGATGCTGTTGCCAGCGCTTCGAGCGATGTATCATCATCAAAAAGATATTCTGATTCAAAGCTATCAGGAAAAGAAGAAGAAGAAGAAGAAGAA
>JBIPMB010000303.1:0-8011 GCA_044369355.1 Gammaproteobacteria bacterium
TCACTTCCGTCGGGGTTTCGGGCTGCATCGCGCAGATCGGCAGATCGATCACGACGAACGGAATACCTAAAACCGTCAGCGCGGCTTCCTCCTTCCGTTGGTACGGTTGAGCTAGTCGAAAGAAATAGGGCGTTACCGTGTAACCATTCCGCAACGCAAAACAATAGGCGAGGGTGCTATCAATCCCACCGCTAACACCGAGAGCGATCCGGGTCGGATTCAGTTTACTTTTCATAAGGTTTCATCCCAATAAATGCCGCGCGATCGCCATAAATCCGTCGCGGTTTGGCACAGCTTTTTGATGTTTTTTATGTTTGTTCGGATGACGTGTCCTGTGACCGTCCGGTGTGTCACTGATCGATCATAGAAAGGTAAATTTTTTAGACCCGCTGACTCAGCTCGACCGAAGAAGAAACAGGACAACCAACTCGTCGAGTCGGAGCTGTAACAGGGGTAACGAAAGAAAATCCAGGCCGTAGAGATACCCAGCAAATGTATCCGGCGCATGACCCCCATTTTTTTTCGATAGGCAAGCACACGACTAAAGCAGGCATCAAGCCACGCCCTTAACTTTTTTGGGTATTTCATATAAGGAACAAGACCACCGAGCGCGATGTAATCATAATTTTCAAGGGCGCGATCGAGGTGTTCAAAACCAGCCCCATAGGTAAAGATTGGGATCGGCTTCATGCCTAATGACTCAAGAGTTCTTTGATTAACCCATGATTTTTCTTGATCACCGATAACGTCTAAATTCATAAAATCTAACGAAGTCGTCTTCGGTTCCCATTCAGCTCTAAACGAATGCGCCCACTCTGCATACTCTTCAACCCGGATAATCTTTCCGGTTGACCAAGCCGTGAAAGCGCCGGAGTCAATGAGGAGTCGAGATTGTGGAGTCGTTAGAGCAAAGTGATTCAGGACGAAAGGGAAGTAGGCATTAGGGGCATATAAAGTCTGTTGCCGATAAGCGTAAGAAAATAGACAGCAATTGTAGTTTTCTTGCATTAATGATTGTGATTGCCCTCGATCGGTCTTCGCACTTTCAACAACAAAAACTCTCATCCCTTTCTACTCAGTTCTAAGTTGCCACAAGGGGTCATCAATCCCGGCCTCACAAAACCCGCGATCGCGTAACCGGCAGGCATGACATTGACCGCACCCACCAGCAACGCCGTCGTAACACGTATGCGTCGCACCGAGAACTGACGCAAACAGATCGGGGTTCAGGATCGAGGCGGCCAGCTTGACCGTTTCCGCCTTCGTTAAATCCATCAACGGGGCTTCAATCTTCAGCCATTGATCCTGACCGATAAAAGCTTGGGCGATCGCGATCGACATGGCATCGACGAACTCCTGACGACAATCGTAATAACCACCAAAGTCCTCTTGGCACAATCCGGTGTACATGGTCGCCGCTCCATGATGCGCCGCTCGATTCGCTGCGATCGTCAGAAATAGGGGATTACGACCCGGTATAAAAGTCGGCTCAACCCCGCCCGGTAGCTCATTAATCGATCCGTATTTCTCGACGGGATTATCTGAGACGAGCGGGCTGCTGCTCTTCAATACAGCACCTAGATCGATCGGCTCCCATCCATCAAGCCGCAAAATTTCCGCCACTCGTTGAGCTGCCAGCATTTCTACGACGTGCCGTTGCCCGTAGTTAAACGTGATCGCATAAACGGTGTCGTGTCGATTTTTGGCGATCGCGGCACACGTCGCTGAGTCCTGACCCCCGCTCAAAATAACAATGGCTGTATCGTCAGCTTTCATGATTTAGTGCCACAACTTGAACGAAGACGCGATCGCGAAACCGAAGGAGATACCAGCAATACCGAGGATGCCCGCGATCGTTGGCGGGGCGGGTATTGGCGACTTGACGATCGCAAACACCACCCCGACCAAAACACCAGTCACCAGAGCTTTTAATTCAATCAACTAAACCCCTCGCTTGAGTAGCGTGAGGAATTCGGAGCGGGCGGCGGCGTCATCCCGGAACGCGCCCTGCATACAGCTTGTGACGGTTTCTGCTCCACGTTTGCCAACACCACGAACGGACATACAGGTATGTTCAGCACGGATCACGACAGCGACACCGATCGGATCAAGCGCGGTGGTAATCGCATCGGCTAATTGAAGCGTTAACCGTTCCTGCATTTGGGGGCGGCGAGCTAGGATATCCAACGATCGCGCCAACTTACTCAACCCAACAACCCGACCGCGCGGCAGGTAACCGATATGCGCGACGCCGAAAAACGGCAATAGATGATGCTCACAAAGGCTCGAAAATTCAATACCTCGCACAATCACGATCTGGTCTAAATCACATTCAAACGTCGTTGCCAACGGAGCCGTCGGATCATCGTCCAAGCCACCGGTCGCTTCAAGCCAATAACGCAAAACCCGCGCCGGGGTCTCCTGCATCGTTGGATCGGTCATCATCAGCTTGCCCCACAGCCCCATCATCGCCGATGAAAGATGGCTCAACGGCGACGCGGGAGTAAGTGCAGCGGCTGGTGCAAGTTTCGTCGATCCGGACGAACTGAAGGTTAGGGATGGTTCGGGCAAGGTGGTCATAGATGAATTTGGCGACAAGTTCGCTCGTAGGGTTTTCGAGATTGAGCGTGTCGTTTAGATAGTGGTGATCTAGATACATGTTCAACAGGGGCTTGAACGCGGCTTTGATCTCGGAATAGTCGATCAACATCCCAGCTTTCGCGCCCTCGGTTTGCAATCGAGATCCTGCAACTCCGACGTAACCAACCCAGCTATGACCGTGCAGTCGGGCGCATTTACCATCGTGTGACGGTAGCTTGTGAGCTGCTTCAAAGGCAAAACGCTTCTGTAATAGCCAGAGAGAATTCGAGCCGGTCATCAGCGGACACCGATAAATTTATGGGTCTGAACACTGGCACGGACGCCGGGATAACGTTTCAATATTTCCAACACCGGCAAAAACGCTTCCTTTGGTGAGACGCCTAGACGATCGCAGGGCTGAACCGACACCGGCTTCTTGCCAATCCAGGGGCGGACGCGATCGGCGTATAACTCAAACTCTCCAGGGTCACTAATAACGATCTTGATTTCGTTCGATCGTCCCCAAAAATCAGACACCGACTTGTAATGACGAGACACGTGATCCTTTGGCGAAAAGGTCACCCAAACATCACGAGGGATCTCGCGTAGAAATGTACCCGAGGTCTCCACCGATACCAACTTGCCCGCCGCTAGCAAAGCCTTAAATAGAGCGATACTATCGTCTTGCAACAACGGCTCGCCGCCGGTCACGACGATATGAGGTGATGGCAACTGTTTTACGATGTCGTTCACGTCCAACGCGAAAAACCCGATCCCCGGTTCCGGGACTTCGCCATAACCGGTGTCACACCACGGGCAACCAACGGGGCAACCGTACAATCGAACGAAATCACTAAGCCATCCGCTTCTTGCGCCTTCGCCCTGGATTGTCTGCGTAAAAATTTCTTGGATTTTTATTGCCATTGTCACCTCGCTTGCTCTTTGTCATCATAACGCTCATACCCCGAGCAACCTTCATTAAAAGGGTATGAATTAACTTTTTAGGTATTAGGACAACAAAAATGCGTCGATTAATTGCGTTCGTCAATCAAAAGGGCGGCTGTGGTAAAAGTACGAGCGCCGTTCATCATTGCGCTTGGCTTCAAAATCAGGGTTTCTCCGTTGTTTTGATCGACGCGGATACACAGCACAGCTCATCCGACTGGGCGAGTTGCCTACCCGACCCGATTCAATCGGAAGCAATCACGACAGCGGACGCCTTGCTCGATCGCGTTCCTGAGATTAAGGCCGATCGAATCGTGATCGACGCCCCGGCGGGATTGGCGGAAGAGTCCCGAGCTGTTTTGTATTTAGCTGATTTGGTTTGTATCCCGATTCAAGCAAGCGGGTTAGATTTACGATCGTCGGGTGAAACATTTCGGCGGGTTCGACAAGTTCAACGGCTCCGCAGTGGTAACCCGATCGCCCGATCCTTTATCAGCCGGTCAACCCAGGGGACGCGGTTGGAGCAGGAGGCGATCGCCGCGCTCGATTCGATCGAGGATATTTCTCGACTCAACACAATCGTTCGTCAGCGAACCTCGATCGCTGATGCCAGCGTCCAACAATGTACCGTCGAGTTCCGTATCCCGCGAGACCCAAACGCGATCAACGAACTCAGCGCCCTAAGTATGGAGATCGAAGCTCTAACTCAAGCTCTGTAAAGTTTTAGCGTCATAAACATCATGTTTATAGATTCGGCGAAACGACCTCGGATCGCCTACGCATAAACATCATGTTTATGGATATGGCGCAATGCTCTAAGGTGCATAAGTATAAACATCATGTTTATGGATATGGCAGAACCACGAAGAACACTCTCAGACGATGCTCAATCACTCATCTTTAGCGGCGTTGAGCGAACTAAGGAATCCACGGAAGCGACGGCGGCGGAATTGCGCGAGCGCCTTCAAGGAACATCAAAACAGGTGACCACACGATTGACGACCGATCTACCGCTAGAGCTGGACGAACGATTGGCGATCGCCTGCGTCAAGCTGAAATGCCCAAAGTCAAAGTTTGCTCGTGAAGCGATCGAGGAGGCGTTGCGGGTCTTGGGATATTAACCGAGGGCGATCACCTTGGGCGGGGTTCGATTGAAATAGCAAGAGATGGGCATCGTGTGCGCCCGGATTCGCAGGCCGTGGCGGTAGCGTTTCTCCGGTTTATAAATTAACTGTGTGCCGGGGATAAACCAGCCATCGTGACGAACGGTGAGCCGGGGGATGATGTCGTCACGGTGGAAGTAATGAGTGACGGCGGTAGTTTCGTGATCGTGATCGTGATAGACACCACTAATCGCAATCCCCTGGTAAGTCACGCACCGAGTAATTTCCGGGTAATCGAGGTAAGCGTATTGCGCCAACCCTCCGCCTAAACTGTGGCCGCGAGCTGTGATGTTGAGACAGCCAAGATCAACCAAAGCGGCGATCGCGGTGGTGATCGATCTTCGGTTGTGATAGTAGGCAGGCAGGCCGATTTCTCGATCGGTCAAGTTATGCCACCAGTCAAAAGCATCATCACTCCCAAGAAAAACCAGCTCACCACGATCGCCCCATTTGTAGGTCATGAGAGCAAAACCCGTCCAACGATCGGAGCGAACCGAGATCAGCTCGATCCCCCATTGCGATAGAAAATCGCTCGCGATTTCGCGATCGGACGGGCGATGGGCTTGGCGGTTCTCCTGGCTCTCGCTCTTGGGATCGATCGCAGACTTGAGGATCGCAACCATCGAAGAAGGCCACCGGGCGATCGCGAGTGCGGTCTTGAATAAAAACCCTGCACCGGGGGATAGTGTGTAGCTAATTGATTTAGCAAGGGCTTCTGGAACCTCATGCAAGCTAATTGCAGCGACGGAGCGGATGGACATTACCGACCTCAGTACGCATAAACTTGGACGATGTTGCTGTAGAAAAATTCGCTAGGGGTTGGCACGGTATAGAGGCTGATCGGTGAGCTCATATGAGAGATCAGCCACTTACGCGAATCATCGATCTGCAAACGAGCGCCTGATTGCACAGCGACTTCGGTATTGAGCCAGGGGGTGTGCATCATCCCGATCACGTCGAACGTCGTGGTGTCAAACGCTAATGTTCCAAGATGACTCATGGCAAACAGGATCTTTCCGTCTGCGCTTACCTCGATCGC
This sequence comes from Gammaproteobacteria bacterium, assembly GCA_044369355.1. GTDB lineage: Bacteria > Pseudomonadota > Gammaproteobacteria > UBA1113 > UBA1113 > VFKP01. The sequence continues at coordinate 5,728 of JBIPMB010000303.1, forward strand.
TCGAATTTCGAGACCCAGGCCATCGATCGACATTTGCGAGACTAGAGTATCGGTGTCGGTTTCAAAGATCGTGATGTCGTCCGCGCCCGCAACATAAAGCCGTTTTGAGCCGGTATGGATGGCCAACCCTCCATGAATCCCCTCAGCAATGGAACTAATCAAGCCATCATCACTCAAGCTTTGAATGTTGTACTTGACGATCGTGTTTGTACCTGAAATGTAAACATGGGTGTCGTTTGCGACCATCTGGTTTCCACAACGCAGCGTGTCTTTAACGCTAACGGGCAACGCGATAATATCCGTCGCTCCCGTCGTCAGGTTGATCCGATACCCATATAAATCAAGAACGGGGGTCGTCCCCCAGGCCATGAAGCCGTACTCAGCAGAGACCACAACAGCATCGAGCATTAGCGTCACCGTCGCTAGCACAGGAGACATGATAATGGCTCCGCTCGTTAAATCAACAATGCCAGGGGTTAGGTAAGACTGAAGAATCCCTTTTCCGAATCCGCAAGCGAGACAGTTGTTTTGAGTTGCTGATTGAAACTGCGAGATCTTTGATAGGGGTGCAAAATTGGCTGCTGCCGAGGTTAGATAGTTTTGAGAATCGATCGTTAAAACACCTTTGCCGGTAGCGCGATCGACCGACAATACCGGGCGATCCTTCCAGTTCGTTGCGGCGCTTGCCGCCGTCGAAGTGCTGCTAACACCAGCATTCCAACTCATGAGCTGAGTGAATGTGGCGCTTGACGATCCGGTTGACACCGCGTTGCTCGAAACGTAAAAAAGCCAGTCGCTCCCGGTGTAATGAACCAAGGCGCGATCGCGACCCGAAAACACCTTTTCACCGACTGAGGTAGGAGCGGTGGAAAAGTCACCAAACAGCTCGATAATATCGCCCGCCGTCGGGGTAGCGGGCAGTGTGAGAGTTAACCCAGCGCTGACTCGATACTTACCGCCCGCAACTAATTCGATATCGCTCGTAACACTTTGCCATCCCCCCGCCTCACCACCAACGACAGACCAGGTGGAGGAAACGCGATCAAAAACGATAAGTCGATCGTTATTCGGTGTCAGCTCGTCATCGTCGATCGTGACACCACCGGTCGGGACGATCGTTGATGAAACCGTATTGGTAGACGGGCTGACCAAACGGATCAGACCATTGCCCTCGCTGATCGTCGGTAACGTGATCGTGAGATCGTCACCGATAACGAGATACTGCCGGAAATTGGCGGCGGTGAAATCAGCCTCGTTAGCAATGAGGGTCGTCCGTAGCGTGGCCTCGTTTGCATCGACTTGAGCGGTTGATTGCAGCGCTTCGATCGCGGTTCGTAGGGCGGTGTTACTGTCAGCAATTTCGGTCAACGCTGAAGTGGCATCGGTTAACAGATCGTTGAAAGTGGTCATCGTTTTAGGAGTATTGGATTTTAGTTTCGAGGCTAGTCAATCGACCGCTCTGCTTTATCTGCTCGATCAATGAGGCCGTCAGCGAAGATTCGACCGTATTGATCGACACCGTTGAATCGGTGGATAGCGTGACGGTTACGGAGTCCGGTGGTAGGCCGACTAGGTGCTGATTGAAGCTGAGATATTGACCACGGCTCAAAGCTGACAGATTGGTTAGGGCTAGCAGATCGGGGGAGCTAACGATCGAAAATAAAACGCCGGTCGTGGTGATCGCACCAATCTCTCGGATCGCCGCCGATCGCTGAAACGAAACATTGACCGGCGCGTCCACGGCGATCGTTCCTGCATTAAGCCGCGTGACCTTCGCGACCCGTTGATCGTAGGTATAATCAACGCCCTCGGTGTAGATGGTGGAGCTACCCTGAGAAGACACGACAACCCCGATCCCGGTCGGGATTGCGGTCGGGAGCTGAATCCGATTGGCATTAAATGAAGCGGCGACGATCGGCTGCTCAACACCATAATCCGAGCGCACGATCCGCACCGTCTCGCCTGGGGTGATCGCTCCGGTCGGTTTTCGGGCGATCTCGCACCGGATCGGATCGACGGTGTAATCAGCTCCGGTGTACGTCGTCAAACCATCGGCACTGGTGATGATCACGGACGAGATCTTGCTTTCCATATTTGATGGGTACAAATACAGAACGTCACCGTCAAATTGATACGGCTCTTCTTGCGCGGGGGTGACGATCGCCGTGATCCGCTTGATTCCATCGCCAATGATTTCGTACGACGATATGGGGATACGCAGGAATTCGCCTAGAAGTTCGGTCGCCAAAGGGGTCGGAGTCCATCCGCCTGAACCGATCGCGAT
>JBIPMB010000099.1:0-7936 GCA_044369355.1 Gammaproteobacteria bacterium
CTAAAATATATTGCATGAGATCGTTAGAACCTACGGAAAAGAAATCTACTCGTTCGGCCATTGCTTCTATTTGATAAATGGCGGCGGGCACTTCCAGCATTATCCCTACTTTAGGCGCTACAATCTTAAATCCTTGTGCAGTAACATCTTCATGAGCACGTCGCAATAATTGTAAGGCCTCATCAATTTCTTCTACACTGGTAATCATGGGCAACATAATTTGTAAATTATCCAACCCCTCACTGGCGCTTAACATTGCACGCAATTGCATCAAAAAAATATCGGGGTGATCCAGTGTAAAACGAACACCACGCCACCCTAAAAAAGGATTCTCTTCATGTATGGGTAAATAGGGTAAAGATTTATCGCCACCTATATCCAAAGTACGCATTGTCACTGGCCGTGGAGAAAAAGCCTGTAATATTTTCCCATATAAATTTCGTTGTTCAGTTTCAGTAGGAAATTGTGCTTTATTCATAAAAGACATTTCTGTGCGAAACAAACCTACCCCTGATGCAGCTACCGTTAAAGCCAAGGCAGCATCTGATTCTAAACCCGCATTTAATAATAAAGCTACTTCATGGCCATCGGATGTTTGACTAGGTAAAGTACGTAATGCTTGTAACTCTTTATCCAGCTCTCTTTCTTCTGCAGCCCACAGTGTATAGTTTTGCAATACTTTAGGGGGAGGTTCTACATATAAGCAACCATGATAACCATCCATTACCACCAGTTTGCCATCTAACTCAGTTACCGCTAAACCCGCCGCACTCATGATGGTCGGTATATTGAGTGCTCGCGCTAGAATAGCCACATGTGAATTTCCTGAGCCACTATAAGATACCACACCACACAACAGCCCTACGGGCACATTGGCTATATCTGCCGCCGTTAATTTTTCACCGATTAAAATGGTTTTCTGCGGATAATTTAAAGGCTCTTTCTTTGTTTCTTGTAAATGATATAAAATGCGTTGCCCTAGAGCCAAGATATCTTCAGCACGTTCTTTTAAATAATGATCGGTCATGGCGGCAAATTGCATCACATGTGTTTTGATCACGCGTCGCAAGGCGCCTTCAGCCCATTGCCCTTTTTCAATCTCAGTACAAACTCCTACTTTTAAATCAGCGCTGTTTAAAATCTGTAAGTAAGCAGCAAAAAGAACTTGCTCTTCTTTAGGCAAAGTGGGGGCTAAGCGTTGTTGCAATTGCATAATATCTAAGCGTGCCGCATCCAGCGCAGTCGTAAATCGTTTTATTTCAGCATCAACATCCGTAATGTGGCAATCGGGAATGGCATCTAAATCAGCAATAGGATAGATGATCTTAGCCTCACCTATGGCCACACCCGCCACCGCAGGAATTCCCTGCAAACACGTGCTTTCTAAAGAAGTTACTTCTGCGCGAAAAATAAACCCCATGTCTTTGGCATGCACCACTGTTCCGGCTATTTGCGCGGCTAAGGTCACTAAAAAAGCTTCTTCATCTTCACTGAAAATACGGTGATTGGCTTCTTCTACGGCAATCACCCCCAACACTTGGCGATGATAGACTATAGGCACACCTAAAAAAGCAAGCTTATTGTTTTCTTCGGGAACTGTTAAATTTAAATGCGCTACCGGCGCCACACGTTCGGCGACTAAACCCAATAAGCCATCGTCTAATGCGACAGATTGCGACGGTACAGGCAATATATCGTTATTATCAAAAGCCATCAATACATATTTTTTGCGCTTATGATCGATCAAATAAATTCTACACAAATGCACTTGCATAGCTTCGCGCACACAACGAGCAACGATGCGCAACGCGCTGGGTAAATCCCCCGCTAAATCGATTTCTTGAGCGATCTGCCGCAATACAGTTAACATGATGGTTCATCCAACACAAATGGCGCAAAATTTTTAAGCGCTTTAATGTAAACATTTTTTTTAAAGGCAATAACATGTTTAATAGGATACCAGTATGAGACCCAACGCCAATCGTCAAACTCAGCTTTATGGCCGGGTTGCTCTAAGCAAATATGTGTATCATCTGCCACCAATTTTAGTAAAAACCATTTTTGCTTCTGGCCTATGCATAAGGGCCTAGAATGATAACGAATTAGATCTTGTGGTAAACGATAATATAGCCAACCCTCAGTGACACTGATGATTTCCACATCGGCCTCCTTAAGCCCCACTTCCTCATCTAATTCGCGAAACAAGGTTTGTTCTAGCGTTTCCCCTGGATGCATCCCGCCTTGCGGAAATTGCCACGCCTCTTGCCCGCGTCTTTTCGCCCACAATACTTTTTTATCTGCATTGACGATGACAATGCCCACATTCGAGCGAAAACCACGCCGGTCGATGATAGCCATGTAGTTATTTCATGTTATTAAGTTGAATAGAACCATCGTACTGCAAAGCCAGGGTCCAGCACAAGACGTGGTTAAAAAATGGGCTGTTTTGGGTGGGTGAGGCTAAAAACATTGTGTATTAATTCACTGGGCAGAAAGGCCAAAATTCAAACACCATAAGAATTGCGATCGACAATCTAGCTTCCTCAGCAAATGTAGAATAATGGCCAACGAAAAACGTGGCCCTTATTAATTTCACAACTCTCCTGCTTTCAACATACGGCCAGCTTCGCAGAAGGTTAAATATTGCTGCTTATGCGGCAATCCTACAACTATGCGACTAACTTCCATCTTGAATTGACATAGTCATTGTAAGAAACAAAGCCATCTTTTTTATAAAATTTATGGTTTCTAATAAGCGCAAAAAAGTAATCACAATTTTTTCCACGTACTTTTTGTGCTTCAAATACATGTTGCCTCCATTTGTCGCCAGAGACTCGATTAAAATCCTTCTTATTCTCAAATATAAATTCTCATACCCGGTTGGAGAAAGAAATCTCCAAAGAAAATAAAATAACGGGTAAGTTATTATAGCGAACACCCCGAAAACCGAATATGGATAACATGCTTCGTCTGCATATTTTACAATGACGTCATTCACGTGATGTAAAAATTTTTTTATTATTAATTTCATATCAATATTAAGCCTCAGCTTGAAAAGCGAAAAATTATTAGGAAATAAATTCTTATTGTAATACTTGAGTTATCTTCTTTAAGATAACAGTTAGCTCAATGTATAGACTCCACATATGTGATACAGAATAGAACAATGAAAGCCATCTGGCAAGGAAAGGCAATAATTTATGTTAGGCAGCAAGTTGAATACCTACATTAACACGAACGAGCTGTGACAAAGTGCACCTATCTAAATTTAAGGCATTATTTTGATGCCTTAAATTTACCCCTAAAAAATAAGGGTAAAAAGACAAGACAAAAAGTCACTTAGATTCGGTCGGACGTTTAAATTTTACAAGCCTATTAACTTATCAAATTTCCTACTTCCTTTTACAATGACAGTCACATAAGGTGGCGCTTCTAAAAAGGATTCACCCGTCAAGATGTGTATACAGGTATAACCCAATTCATGCAATTTTTTTGCTATATCTATACCGGTCAACTTGGAACAGATAAAGTTATTATCTATAAAAATACGTATGTCCTTTGGGTATTTATGTACATTTTCTAAAAATTCCTCTGGGCGGTGATATGCTTCTGTATAGTGATCACCGAAACCACCAAACTGTAATGCTCTAACAAAACTTTCATTGTCATCTACAATGATGGCATATACTTCTTCTTGTTCACTCATTTGTTCATCTTCGTCGTCTTTTGATTTTTCAAGACTTGAAATGTCACTTTTCAAAATAACTGTCAAATAAGGCGGCAGCTCTTCTTTTTTAAACTCATTGCCTGATAAGAGATAGAGGCATTTAAACCCTTTTTCATGCAATTCTTTGGCAACATTGAGGCCAGTTAACCAAGAATTATCATAATTATTGTCTAAGTATATTTTGGTCTCTTTTGAGTATCTGTGTAAGTTCTTTAAAAGATCCTCCGGCCTCAGATATTGATCAACAACTTTATTCTGAGAAATATAGTTCACCATGTTGTCTGAAAAGCTTTCATCATCTTCCACAAGCACTATATCTACTCTATTTACAGTCCTTTCTTCTGCTTCTGATTTTTCTATTTCTATGATCTTGATAGGGACTTCTGAAGCCAACTCTTTTGGTAGAATCTTGGTACCTGTTTTAGAGGCTTGCTCTTGTACAATTGGATCAGCATAATGGCTTGTCACCAGAATAGAACGCGATATCCCGCTTTTTTCGATGATATGTAAGCCATTTAATTCTTGTTTCAGTAATTCATAATCACTCAATAAGAAAAGCTTATTTTTCTCTGTGGGAGACAGAGAATTGATAAATTCTAAGGCTTCCTTACTCTCTCTAAAATGCTTGCGCTTTATGCTTGATTTTTTGTCTAAAATACTTTCAAAACGAGTCTGCCAAGCACCATGAATAGAAGCATCATCGTCCAAAATGATCACCGTATCATTTGGTTTTAAGATGATTTCTTCGGCAAGCCAACTGGGTGCGCTTGTTCTAGGAAATGTTAAACTAAGATTACTGCCTTTCCCAACAATTGAATCAATATGCATTTGACCATGACTTTTATCAAGCGTTTCCCAGACTTGGGTGAGTCCAAGGCCATGGCCTTCTTTTTTGCCTTCAGTAACAGCAGTCTTATTCATGATCTTGGCTATCAATTCTGGCGACATTCCCTTACCCGTATCCTGTATAGTGATTTTAACTCGGTCATTATCCGCCGATAAGTGTAAATGAACCGTTCCTTTGCCATCTTTCAAGGCATCCACAGCATTATTGATCAAATTAGATATCATACGTCTAAAGTCACTAAATTCTGCTTTAATAAAAGCAAAGTGTGTATTGTCTTCAAAATGGCAATCAAATTGAACGGCTAAATCTTCGTACTGATATTTTTTGGCTGTGAGCACCTCTAATAAGGTCGTCGAAACCAAAAGGAAATGTTCTCCTTCTGCTCCTAAGCTATGTGTTTCTTTTTTTCTATATTGATTCAATAAATGATTGGCAATGTCTCTTGCCCCTGTGGCGGCTTCTCTTAGCGCAATGCGTTGCGGCTCTGGAATTTGTGTGCATCCCTTGAGTATCATCAATAAGCTGGATAATGGGGAACGGATATCATGTGAGACTTGATTAGCTATTTTGGCGAATTTTTCTTGTTCTTCTAAGAGAACGGTTTGCTTTTCATTTTCCATTCTTAGCCGCTCGGCTTCTTTTTCTGCTGTGACTTCTATCGAAGAGCCAATTATACCTATAATTTTACCATCATCGTCACATAAAGGTGCTTTGATGCTGCGGAAAATTTTAGTTTCTCCTGTGATGATGTCTCTCATAGGCTCATCTTGTGATAATATTTCTCCCGTTTTTATAACTTGTTCATTATGTGTCAAAACATGCTCGGCTACCTCCTTTGGATAAAATTCATATGGTGTTTTCCCAATAATATCTCTAGTGGCACCAATTGCTTTTAAGCAGTTTGCATTTATACCTAATGTAACGCCTTTTGTATCATGCCAGTATACTGGCGTCGGCAAGATCGGAGCTACAATTTCAAGGGCATCTAATATCTTTGCATGATTTGGACTCACACCCGTCTTATACGATGCCAAATTCAGAATTACATTTTTAACTTCTGATTTTTCATAATTAGCAAAATTAAAATTTACCGGTAGCGGATCATGCTCTTCATATTTGAACGCTAGTTCCATTTTCAGTGGCCAGCCTATTTCTTTTAGCAATTTCACTATGTAACCATGGTTTGGAGTTGCCATTACAGAATACTGATGGTCTTCGCAATATTGAAATATTGATAAAAATAAATGCCGTACAATTCCACGCCCTCTATGACTCGGTAATACAGCAGCTCTTGTCAATTCAGCACAGTGACTTTTGTCTTTAGGAAGATATCTTTGAATTATTGAACTATTTGGATAGCTTTCTAATTCTAGCTTGTTATTTTCATCTACAAGAGTTAATCGCCCACAAGCTACAAGTTGTGAATCATCAAATGCACCGAACCAAGTAGCTTTATCTGTGAACCTATCCACCAGTACATTTCTATTGTTCCTGGTTTCTATTCTAAGCTGTGAGGGATTATTCGGGGAAAATTTCCAGACCGCTTCCTCATAGTATACTTTATACAATAAAGCACTTGCATCCTCAACCAACTCTGGCGTGTCTAATTTTCTAATTATTATCATAAAATACCTCCTAACAACTTTTTAACTTCTGATTTTTCATAATCTGCAAAATAGAAATTCACTGGAAAAGCATCGTGTTCTTCATACTTAAATGCATATTCCATTTTCAATGGGAATCCTATGTCTTTAAATAAGGCTATAATATAATCATAATTCGATGCACCAAGAATTGAATATTGATTATCTTCACAATACTGAAACGCAGCTGAAAATAATTGTTTTGCGATTTCCAGTTTATTGTATGCCTTTTCAACAGCAAGCCTATTAATTTCCACGCATTTGCTTTTATCTACTGGCAAGTATTCTTGTATAGAATAGCTGCTTTTATAGGCTTCCATTTCAAATTTATTGTTTTCGTCAGCAAATACTAAGCGCGCACATCCCATGAGTACAGAACAATCGAATGAGCCAAACCAAATGGCTTTCTCTGTAAATCTATCTATCAATACATGCCTGTTATTTCTAATTTCAATCCGAAGTTGAGAAGGATTATTCGGAGAGAAAGTCCAACCACTTTGTTTTATGTATATTTCATTTAATAAAAAACAGGCCTCTTCAATCAACTCAGGGGTATCTAACCGCTTTGTTATTATCACAGGACTGTCTCCATTTTTGTTGTATTTTGTATAGTGTTTTTTACCTCTGTCTCCAAGATTAGAATCATATTTCTGATTTCTGATTTTGCATAGTCGGCAAAATAAAGATTAACGGGGGAAGGATCTTGTTCTTCATATTTAAATGCATTTTCCATTTTCAATGGATAACCTATTTTCTTAAATAGCTTTATTATATACTCATGATTAGAGGTTCCAAAAACTGAATATTTATTATCTTCACAATATTTAAAGGCAGCTAAAAGCAGGAAACGTGAAATACCAAGCCCATGATGACTTTTCAAAACCGCTGTCCTACTAGACTCAACGCAATGGCTTTTATCTACAGATAAAGAATCTTGTACAAAATAGCTATTACTATAACTCTCCATTTCTAATTTGTTATTTTCATCAGAAAATGTTAATCGCGTACAACCTATAAATTTCTTATCAGAAAATGCGCCAAACCAAACTGCATTTTCTGTAAATCTATCCACCAACATATTTTTATTATTTTTAATTTCCGCTCTTAATCGAGACGGGTTATCAGGCGAAAAATTCCAAATACTTTCTTCAACATGTACTGTATACAATAAAGCACAAGCGTCTTCGATTAATTCTGCTGTATCTAATTTTTTAATTGTTATCATAAAATACACCCTAGATTTATATAAAGTTTTACCATAACCACGTCAATTCGACTCTTCTTTTCCATCTTCTTATTTTCTTTATTGTTCATTCATACAATGTCAGCTATTTTTCATATGTTCGTTTACCATTAAGGATAACCTATTAATTTTAAAACTATAATTGCCAGAGAAAGAATACACCGTTTAAAAAAAAGAAATCCTTATATTCATCGGAAGAAACATCTATCAAGTCTCTAAAAGTTAACATTGAATTGCCTGTATAGCCTTTTTAATTTCAGTTCTCAACTTAAGCGTCACCACAGTACTCATGACCCTTCTCACTTTGTAAACGTCATGTTTCATTCTTAAAAATTATTTTAAATCAATAGATTGCATAGGCTTAAACATGTCAATCACTACCGGCTAAAGCCGGTAGCTTGGTAAACGCTTACAAAGCGGATTATTAGCTTAAAAGCTAGTACTCCGATATCTTGAAATTATCATCCTTGTGATGC
>JBIPMB010000102.1:0-7786 GCA_044369355.1 Gammaproteobacteria bacterium
ACTATCGGGCACAGTAGGCGCATCTAAGACGTAATATTGGTAATTATACTCCGTTAAAAGCTCGCGCAACGATAGAATTTTCTGCAGAACATCATTTTTTTGATTCATAACTCGCTCTCATCTCAATAATATCCACCTATTGTCCTTCATTATCATCCTCAAAAGTACCTTTTCATATCAAAAAAAACAAATTTTTGTAAATTTTTATGGATTTTCCAAAAAAATATATTTAATTTTCCTTTTTTTCACTATAAACTAGCTCTTATCGGCTAGGGATAGCACGAAAAACGGTAAATTTATGAAAATATTTACTGTTTTTTCTCCAAAACCGTGTTGACATAAAAAAAATGTGCTATCTTTACTGGTGATCACGTTACAATAATGAATTTATTCTTTATCGTAACTTTAACTGTAGTGGTAATCAAGGAGAAGACAAGATGGCAAAGTCCATACGTAAACACGCAAAGACGGCAGCAAAACCTGTGAAGGCAAAAGTTGCCCGTAAGAGCGTAGCTAAAAAGGCGTCACGCAAAGTAGTAGCTTCCAAGGGTGCAAGCAAACGCGAGCAAGCTTTGAAGAAACAAATGCAAGTCGTGGCAAAGAAAGTAGCAGCAGCTAAAAAAGAAGCAGCAAAGAAGATCCTCAAGATCAAGGCTGCAGCCGCTGCTGAGTTGAAAAAGCAATTAGCCGCAGCTTACAACCGAGGCGTACAAGAAGCTGTAGCTGCATTCAAAAAAGCTGAAGCTTCATTGTCTAAAGGTGCTAAAAAGACGACTAAGAAGAAGTCTAGCGCTAAGAAATCTACCGTAAAGAAAACTACGGCTAAGAAATCTAGTGCTAAGAAAAGTGTCGCTAAGAAAAGCCCTGCCAAAAAAGCTGGTGCTAAGAAAAGCGTCGCTAAAAAGACTGGCGTCAAGAAAAGCGCTGCGAAAAAGACTGTAACGCGTAAAGCCCACAAAACTGTGGCTGCTAAAAAGCGTCCAACAGCTGCTCGCAAAGCTAAACGTACCGCTAAGCACCGTTCGGTTGCTGTAGCAAGCTAAATGCTTTTTTAGCTAAGAAATAGCCAAAAAGCCACAAATTCTTCGGGATTTGTGGCTTTTTTATGGAATAATGGTTTTAGTTATGATGAATATACAGTTTGACTTTCTAAAAATGAACTGAGTAGCTTTGTCACTTCTACTACTTGTTCTAAGTTGGCAATATGCCCTGCATCTTTAATGACTGCTAGCTTACCATTATGCAATCGATCGGCCATATCTTTAGCTTCTGTTGGCGGCCTAGGCTTATCATCTGCACCAACCACAACCAAAGTCGGTTGCTTAATTTCTGGCAAACGCGCCAATAAACAATCGCGAGTAAAGATCATTTTACCTAGAGTCTCAATTCCAGGAATATTGTCTGCAGGAAAAGCCATTAAATGTGCTTTGAAAGCCTGGACCATTTGTGGATTATTTTCACAAGTCTTAGGCGAAAAAAATATGGGCGCGATTATATTAGCTAATTCCTCAGAAACCCCTTTATGCGCTCGCATTGCGGCTAACAGTCCCAAATATGTTTCTTGGGTAACTTTAGGTTCAGCTCCTACATAGGTATCCATAATGACTAAAGCGCTAACCGCTTCAGGATGGTCTAGTGTTAATTGCACTCCCCACATCCCACCTACCGATAAGCCTACAACGGCGAATTGTTCTAAACCTAGAGCTTGTGTAAATTGCCAATAATCATCTGCCAATTCAGACATAGTATAGCGATCAGCATTAAGGTGATCCGACTGACCATGATCCCATAAATCAACGGCCAGACAACGATATTGTTGTGATAATGCTTTTAATTGTGGCGCCCACATGTGCACATTCCACAAAAAACTATGACCAAATAAGATGGGGAAGCCCTCACCTTCATCCAAATAATGTAACTGACGACCGTTGATTGTCATAAATGGCATTTTTTATCTCCTTATACTCTACGCAATTGCACGTTCTTTCGCCGGCAATACCGCCTTTTCTTCCACCCCTTCTAAAACAGCCAATAAAGCAGGTAAAAATGCCGCAAATTCGCCGCTACACAACACAAATTCAGCATCGAATTGATCTACCGTGGTTTCAGTGCTCACTTCCACTGCTTCTTCTTGAATGAGATCGGTAAATTGAATGCGCTTAATGCTAAAATCGTCTTCTAAAATAAAACTCAAGCGTTCACGCCATACGAATTTGGCTCGAAATAATTCCTTCCCTGCTAATAGATGTTGCGTGACCTCTTCGCTTTCTACCGCTTGGTTTAAACATTTAATGATATTTTTAGCCTGACGCGGATCGCGCAATTCGCAATAATCATTAAATTCAAAACCCTCGGCTGCTCTGCCTTCAATGGCCCATTGTGTTAAGGTGCGGCTAATAGAATGCTCCACACTGACGGCTTCCAATTGAATATTAGGCAATGATTTTTTCAATAAAATAATAAATTCTTCGGCTTTAGCACGACGACCGGTGTCTATTATCAGCCATTGATGACGTTTGTCAAAATAAGCATACGTGACATCACCCTTAGTAAAAGCCCTAGGCAATAAATGCAAAGTCACTTCTTCTTGTAACGCGCGTTTATCTCTGGCGCTGACCTTACGCCCTTCTTGCTCTAAGGCTAATAATTTTTGTTGCACTTGTTCACGCACCACACTTTGCGGTAATAATTTTTCTTCTTTGCGCAATGCGAGCATAATACAACCCGCTGCTTCATGCGTTAAACGATCGTGCCCTACCCCCATTGGCGGTGCCCAACCTATGGTCAAATGTTCTAATTGCCCACAAGGCCTGCTGGGCAAGTCGGCCAATAATTCATGTAATTCTTCGGCATTGTATTCAAATGGACTCAGCACACGATACGCTAGTATATTTTTAAACCACATATAAACCTCTTTTGTTGGATGCGACATAATAGCATATTTGAATATAGGAGCTCATTCGGAGATATAGCCTAACTTGGTCAATTAATGGTCATATTTTGCGCAAAAAAACAATTTTTGTATAATTATTGACAAAAAGACTTGCAATTGAGCAATATTTTTGCTAAATTACCATTTCTGTTAAGGCGCTCTTAAGCTTCTTACAGTTAAAAAATGTATAAAAAGCGTAGGTTCTAGTTAAAATATGAGCTATATAAACAATAAACAGCACCGCACTTTTTTATAAAAATTAATCTTTTAACCGAGGTAAAAAAATATGTCACGAAAAAAATTTAATCACGCCGCAAGTGAAGAACAACGCCGAAAAGCCATTGGTGGACATTATAATAAACATGAACAAGCAATTCAAAATGACTTTATGTTTCTGGCCCGAGGAAATCAAAGTGTTAATCTTACGGCATTAGTTTTACTTGGATTGGTAGCAAGCGGTGCATTGATAGATGGTGTTAGCGCTACTACGACTACCCCAGCGAATCGAGAAACTAGAGCTAGATCTGGCACTTCTAGAACAACTATCCATAATGAAACTCAAGTTCAAGCCAGTTCGGTCCTAATCAGTGAACCTCAACCACCCATCATTACGCAGAAAACCGCAAATGTTATTATTCCTAGCGCTAAATCGACCCAAGCTCCTAAACCGATTAGTAAGAAACGCTCAACCTCTTCAAATGTATTTAATACAGAAAATATCAATGGAGTCAATGGACATGAATGGGCATTAGAACAACCTGCCGAAGGCTTTAAAAGCGATACCACAGGTAGAGCTGTCGCCTTAATTGAAGATGGAAAAGGTAATCTCAATCTCATTGGAAGTTCCCCAGATAGCACTACCAAACACCCTAATGGGCAAGTCAATATGGCTTATGCAATTGATACCACTAGCGGCCCTGCGCAAGAAGTTTTAGCGGGTACCACTTTTACCAGTAGCAGCTCTGGAGCGATTGGCCAACAGCTAAGTAAAGGCGATTTTAATGGAGATGAGATCCCTGACGTTCTTATCCAAGCTGGCGGTTCTAAAGACGATGATCCGCGGCCTGTTTTTATAGTATTCGGTAATGCAAATGGTCTGCCAGAAAATGTGGATCTAGATACTATGCCACAAGGCACCGGCGTTAAAATCATAGAAACTAATGGAGATGAGAGTTCTCTAACGCGTTTTGGTAAAAATGCAGCTTCCATTGGAGATCCTGATGGCAGTGGCTATGATAAAATTGCAATTCCTAACTGTTTCTCAGATAGCGTATGCATTATCAATGGACGGCCTACCTCTGAATGGCCCAATCCTTATGATTTATCAGATCGATTTCCTAATGGAGTTCCTAATGCTGGTGAAGGTACAATTATTGACTCATTGATTCATACCGGCTTTGTGGTCTATCATCCATTTTCTTTACCCAATGTAACGGGTAATGGTATGGACGGTTTTGCTATAAGTTGTCCTTATGATCAAATCACCATCGGTAGCAAAGCTACCAGTGAAGGTGTTGTTAATATATTTTATCCAAATCCAGATGGTTTTCCTGAAGTTATAAGCAATACGGATAAATTCCTTAAGGATGGTGGCGGTCTTACGCTCAGAGGTGGCGAACCTTACGCTTATGCAGGAAAAGCCGTTACTACAGGCTTTACCACTGTAGACGGGACACCTGCTTTGGCCGTTGGAGCTCCTCAAGCACAAAGCTATGGACCAGGTACAGTCTATGTCATTAAAACTCCAATACAAGATACCATTAAAGAATCACCTTTTAATTTAAAAGAGTTAACTCCTGAGCAAGGTCTAGTTATGCCTGGACGATCTGATGGTGATTTAACAGGAAGTACCTTAGTGCCGGGATACACTTTTTTCGGTAATACAACGAATGCCCTAGTGGCCGGTACCGGAAAAGGTATAGTCTATATAGCAAAAGTTGGCGAACCCAATTCAGCGAATGAAATTCCATTAACTCCAGATAACCCGGAAGTAATGACAGTAATCGGAGTTCCGGGTGCATTTGGTGATGAGCTAGGTCAATCTATGGATAGCGCTATAGATCCTAAGACAAATACGACTGTCATTGCACTGGGGGCGCCGGGCGCAGCACATGGTGGAAACATTATCACTCTGAATGGCGGCCAAGAATTCCCTTCGTCACCTACTCCCGCCCCATCTCCAGCAGGCGACCATAAGGATGATGGTGACAATGCTGATAAATGGATCGGTACCGCCGTGGCTGTAACATTCGTTGCTGCGGCCGCAACATTAGGTATTTTTGCCGCTCGTAAAACGGGGGCCTGTCGCCAAGATGGAGAGAATATGCTCACGGAAGAAAGCCGCCTTATTAATGGACAATAAGCTTTAATCATACCGATTAAAATTTCAATTTGTACAGACGCGATAAATCGCGTCTGTACTTTTTTTAGGGGGGAATATAGCAACGCCTACATTTCCAAACAAAATGGTGCTAACTGCTGAGTAAAAGCTAAATTTTCTACTATTTTATACCGACTAAAAAAATCCTGTTTCTGCTCCACCGTATTTGCATTTATTCGAGCATCCATATACAGCCTTAACATTTTTTCTATATTCACATCCATATGAGTGACGTCATTCCCATATCTTTCCCATTTACTCACTGCAGTATGACTTTCATGCACAACTTTCTTCGCAAAGTCTCGCAGAGTCATTGATAAATAGTGACGAATAAATTTAATCTGGTTACCCGTAAAACGGTCTGGTTGCATGATTAGCTTTTGAATAGCCGCTAGCGCGATTTGCTCAACATCAATCTTAGGATGCCATTCATTGTCATATTCCATCATAATGACTTCAACCAAATGAATAGGGAAACCAAGACCATCGTAAATAAAATTTTTAACTACCTTTGTTTTCATAGTGTACCCTTAATCTATGCGAATCACAGTAATCACAAGCAAATATGCTTCTTCAAATGTGATAATAACTCTAATTTTTAAGCCATCCATATCAAACCCTTCCACACAGTATTTCCAATCTTGCTTTCCGGGATCATAGCTATCTTTTCTCTTATTTCTTTTTCGCTTCACATTCCCTTTAAGAATATGTAGAACATCCATGTCATTAATTTGTCTATCTTGCTGCCGTAACTTTGCATGTTTTAAAAAGATATACTCCCCACTTAAAATTTTAGTGGTTAGCAAGCCATATAATTCACGATCGGTTTTCTTGATTGGCTTGTCTGGTTTAAATAGTCTCACAAGAGCCCCTTCTTAGATTAAAGTATAATGGATAAAAATCACTTTGTAAACCTAGTTTACAAAAATATTTATCTATTTTAGCATAAAAATATGATGTATATTTGGTTGTATTCTTGCCAGTCCCTCTTTTTTGTCCTAAACTACGCAAAAATAAAGGAGCATCTCAATATGAAATACCGTTCTTCTGGTTTTACTCTAATTGAACTCATGATTGTCATTGCCATCATCGGCATCTTGGCGGGTATTGCTTATCCTAGTTATACGGCATATGTAGAGCGCGGTAGACGCAGTGATGGGCAAAGTGCGCTATTGGATTTATCACACCGTATGGATCAATATTTTAGTGAGAATAAAAGTTACGAAGGAGCTACCTTAACGCAGTTGGGTGTAAAAGAAACTTCACCAGAAGGTTACTATACCTTGAGGATTGACAATCTTTCAGGCAATACTTTCACTGTTAATGCCACGCCCACAGGCGCACAAAGCAACGATAGCTGCGGCACTTTAACGATAAATCAATTGGGGCAGCGCGATTTTACAGGCGCGAGCGGTTCCTTAGCAGATTGCTGGTGATACTCACAGCAGAAGAGTATAAGAAAAAGGGTGGTTGCCCACCCTTGTCCCCGCCCAGCATTCCATCGCAGCGCTTTTTGCGCTTTTGTCCCTAAGCAATCCACTTCCTTTGGATCAGTACATCCTGTACACCCACTTAGGATAAGACAAAACCGATTACATTGCAATTCAGAATACCCGGGCAAAAAACCATATTTTTACATATAAATCAACATATTATGCTTGAGACTGACTTTACGAGTATTTCATTTTAAGAATTTTCGTATAAACAAAATATGTGTAAACTAAGCTGAACTATTTTCACACAGAACTTATCCACAGAATCTGTGGATAAGCATGTGGATGATTGAGGTAAAGCTTATGGCATATTGTTTTTTGTACTAAAAAAAGCCATAATTGCAACTCATTTGTTTATAACGCGAATTCTGTTTAAGCAGCCATGAGGATCCTCCTATCTTGTTCAGAGATTTTTAATTTAGGTTTGTTAGGATGAAAGATATACGCGAGGATCGCGGCCAGTATGTTGGCAAAACCATTAAATGCACTACGATGCCTGGAATGTTCGAGATGAAAAACATTTTTGAGCTGGTTATTAGTACTCTCAATTACGCTACGTTTCCGCAATAATATTTTATCCATGACAGATAAAAGTTTATTTTTCATATTCTTACGGATGCCGGTGATAAGCTGTAAACCTCGTTTAAATAAGGATTCAAATAATTCTTTGTCAATGTAGCCTTTATCACCAAACAACTTTCCAACCATATCTATAGTCATTTTTTCTACTGGCATAAGGTCATTACAATTACCTGGGGTTATTTGAACAGAGCAAAGTTCACCCTGGCTATTACAAATTAAGTGTAATTTAAAACCAAAAAACCAGCCTTTAGTAGTTTTACCTAGCTTGGCGCTGCCATGAAAAACCTTGTGGCTATGGATGCGTTTATTATGGCATACGGTGATAGGAGTGGAATCAATAAAGCCTAAGCCATCAAAATCAGCTAAGTTAAATTGTAAAAAAACACACAAAGGTATGAG
>JBIPMB010000103.1:0-7728 GCA_044369355.1 Gammaproteobacteria bacterium
TTTTTAATACCGCGTGTAGATCTTGAACTGCTTTTTCTAATGCAGGTGCGCCACTATAATCCAAAGCGCCGCTGAGCTTATGAAGAATTTGATTCATACTTATGCGATCGTGTTTAGCTTCTGCATTTTTTAACAGGGCTAAATCTTGTGGTAACGATGTCATTAATAATTCTAGTGCGTGAATGGCTTTTTCTTTACTGTATACGCCGATACGCTCCATACCTAATTTCAAGTCAAGGACAGGTTTTTCTATCATTTGCATGTTATGCTTAAATACATATGGACCCAGATAATTCTCCAAAACTATTCTAGCACGTTCTTCCGTAAGCGGTTTAGTAATGACTACTTTAAATCCTACCGCTAATGCTTCTTGATGTTTATCTATATCACGATATGCCGTGATGGCTATAAAAGGTGTATTTTTATTTTTAGACCAAGATTGTGTTTGTGCTTCAGAAATAAGATCTATAGCGCTATCTTCTGCTAAGCATAGATCAGATAATACTAAGTCATAGTGATTGTGCTTCAGCTTTTGCGCTGCTTCAATAGCTGTCTTAGCGGTGTCTATTTTTCCGCTGGTTAAACGCGATAAAATTTCATGTCCTACAAATAAACAAAGGCTATCGTCTTCAATCAGCAATAGATCTTGTGAAAATGGTTTTTCCCCTCTACTATTTTGTACATGTTCAATAAGCTTTGCCGTGGTGTCAATAACATATTCATTAGCCATTTTTCATACTCCTCATTTATAATAACATCCTTACTCATGGAGCATAGTAGAAATATAGAGGTATCTCAAGGATGGAAATGTATAGTGAACATTGAGTTGTGTTAAAAACGACCATTTAAATCAATGTATTGCGTATAATTTGAGCACTTAGCGCGTGTTTTTTTCAGAAATTTCGTACAAAAATTGCGCTTTGCATTGAATTTGTTATATCCATCTATACTTTCTCAGCTCGGTTATATCCAGGGCTCAACATTATAATTCACTGCTGGCCGGGACAGGACCCGGCCAGCAAGGGATTATAATATTCAACCCTGGATTTAGCAGGCATAGATTGGCTTGAATTCGTAGAAACAAAGCGTTGTTACTTTACCGTCCAGCCCGCCATGAACTGCGTACAAAAGCCGCTACTAGCATGAGCTTGACCGCTTCCATTGGCAAAAAAGGTGCTACACCTAGTGTCCAAGCCGCTTTGATGCCTACGAATAGGCTCAACACACTCGCACCACAGATGTAAATAATACTGGCAGCCAAAACACTGGCAAGCCAGGCTAAGGACCAATGACGTGCCGCACCTTTTTGAAATAAATACCCAGCAAGATAAGCTGCGGGTAAGAAACCTAAAAGATAACCCGCCGTAGGTCCCATGAACACGTGAAAACCAGCGAAGGGCTCGGCAAACACGGGCACTCCACAAAGCCCCAGTGCGTAATAAGCTACAATACTGCTGGCAGCCAAAGAAGGTCCTAACAATGCTGCCAAGAAAATGACCGTTGCACTTTGTAAGGTCAATGGCACCGGTTGCCAAGGAATAACACAATGCGCAGCTAACGCTAGTAAACCCGCCCCTAAGACTACCCAGGCCACATTATGCCAAGTTTTGTGGCTCTTGCGCACGGCATAACTGTATAAATTATTATCGCTAAGACTATAGTTCATTGCTGTCTCCATCGGTTGATATCGTGTTAGTGTAAGGCACAGTGGCTAGGTAAGGCAAGAGAAATTCGGTAATTAATAAAGGCCGATTTTGCCACAAAAATATAGAGCGCCGTGCTGGCCACGGTTGAGACTCCGCTTTAGATTGTACCAATTGAAAAAAGGCTTGTGCATATAAGGACGCATCATCAAAACAGGCAAATTCAAAGGATTGACGCACGACTTCTTTATTGTTGAACAATAAACTATCGCCTATAAACTGCCGCCCCAGCCCAGAAAACTGTTGTGTATACGCTTCATAAGTGTTATCGACTATGGCCACTCGCGCATAACTCAAGCGATGATGGCCGTCCTTTGTGGCAATCACAATCTGGCGTATATGCGCTTCTTTATCTTCTAATTGTAAAGCAGCTTGTTCATCGGCAAAGAGTTTATTGCGCCCTTCTTGCAACGCTTCTATCTGCACCTCTCCGAGATTGGCTTTAAAGGCCTGTACCAGGCGACTAGCGCCCAATAACCATTGTTTACGTGCATCGGAGATGGCAGTCGCATCTATATCTTTGTACCATAGTCTTGCATTCATTACGCTCATTTCCTACAATAGGCCATATTCAGTTTTCAAGAGTCTATCACCATGACCATCAGTTTATTCGATTTATTTTCCATCGGTATAGGCCCTTCCAGCTCACATACCGTAGGCCCTATGCGCGCAGCCAAGGCATTTGTGGATAGTGTATCACAAATGCCCGCGGCACATTTGTGCCAGCGCATACAAGTAGATTTGTATGGCTCGCTGGCCTTAACCGGTAAAGGTCATGGTACCGACAGCGCTATACTCAACGGTTTAGAAGGATACACCCCCGAAGGTGTTGTTCCTGCAGAGGTAGGGCCACGAGCGCATTCTATCATCGAAGAACAACGATTACAGCTCCCAAAATTGACGACTATTTCTTTTCATAGTAAAAGTGATTTATTGTTTCACTATGAAGAAACATTGCCCCTACACGCCAATGGTATGCGCCTTAGTGTTTTTGATAAAAACAATACTCTTCTTCTAACTCAAACTTATTATTCTATAGGCGGCGGTTTTATCCTAACACAAGCTGAAATGGAACAACCTTTACAGAGCACAGAAAAACAACCCTACCCTTTTTCTACTGCCGCCGAATTATTGGCTTTATGCAAAAAACACAAGCTTAGCATTGCCGAATTAATGCTGGCCAATGAAAGTGCCTTACGCAGTGAAGCTGAAGTTAAAGCACGATGTTTAAAAATAGCGTCCACTATGTCTGCCTGTATAGAAGCAGGTTGTCACAGCACAGAAAAGCAATTACCGGGTAGTTTGAAAGTTAGGCGCCGCGCACCATCTTTGCACAATAAACTCATGACAACGGGCAAAAAAGAAAATTTTTCCGATATTCTAAATTGGCTAAACCTATATGCGTTAGCCGTCAATGAAGAAAATGCCGCTGGCGGACGCATCGTCACCGCTCCTACGAATGGTGCTGCCGGAATTTTACCCGCGGTATTACAATATTACCGTGAGTTTTGTCCTCAATATACAGAACAAGGTGTAATCGATTATTTACTCACCGCCGCTGCTATTGCCATTCTTTATAAAAAAGGTGCTTCCATTTCCGCAGCTGAAGTAGGTTGTCAGGGTGAAGTCGGTGTGGCTTGTTCTATGGCTGCAGGTGCATTAACAGCCGTATTAGGTGGCAGTCTAGAACAAATTGAAAATGCTGCTGAAATTGGCATGGAGCATCATTTAGGTTTAACTTGCGATCCTATCGCGGGCTTAGTGCAAATTCCTTGCATTGAACGCAATGCCATGGGAACTGTACAAGCCGTTAATTCCGCTAAACTGGCATTAATGGAAAGCGGTGAACACACTGTATCTTTAGATACGGTCATTAAAACTATGTTAGAAACTGGCCGCGCAATGCAAACGCGCTATAAAGAAACCTCGTTAGGTGGTTTGGCCGTCAATCATCCGGAGTGTTAGCAATGGCAAAAGTTCGTATTCTGTCTTATCCTGATATCAAATTAAAACGTGTGGGCAAAAAGGTCTCTGTAGTTGACGATGAAATCAAAAAGATCATTGCTGATATGTTTGAAACCCATTATGCCACAGAAAATTGTGCCGCTTTGGCCGCTACGCAATTGGACTTTGTCGATCCTCCCGCTATTACGGTAATTGATTTTTCGGAACAAAAAAATCAGCCGCTTTGTTTCATCAATCCTGAAATCATTCACAGTGAAGGCGAACAAGCTGAATATGAAGGTTGTATGTCGGTTTATCCTGATCACATACACGAGAAAGTTAAACGCGCAGAACGCGTCACCGTAAAAGCTTTAAATGAACACGGTGAAGCTATAGAATTTCATGCCGAAGGTTATATGGCCAAATGCTTGCAACATGAAATCGACCACCTCAATGGCCTAACTTATCTGGACCGTTTATCGCCTTTAAAGCGAGAACGGATTGTGGATAAAATTCGTCGGTTGAGGAAATAATATTTGGTGCGCCCGGAGAGATTCGAACTCCCGACCGCCTGGTTCGTAGCCAGGTACTCTATCCAGCTGAGCTACGGGCGCACACCATCCATACTCTTCGCATTTGCTTCTTAGGCTTTGTTGCCTTCGCCTAAAAACCAACTGCTATGAGTATATCGCTCTAAACGTGGTGGAGAGAGAGGGATTCGAACCCTCGATGAGGCTATAAACCCCATACTCCCTTAGCAGGGGAGCGCCTTCGACCACTCGGCCATCTCTCCTCGTAAAGAGGGGGCCAGTATAACATTGTTATTTCATTAATAGGAAGGGATTTTATGGTGTTTGCAAAAAAAAATGCGCCGTACAGACGCATTATTACTTAATTTAGAAAGATGGCTTTTAATTGTCTAAATCTTCACCTTCATCAGGACCTTGCTTTTCTTGTTGGATCCTTAAATAGATCTCTTCTCGATGCACAGAAACATCTTTGGGGGCATTGACACCGATCCGCACTTGATTACCTTTAACACCCAGTACGGTTACAGTAACATCGTCACCAATGATGAGCGTCTCACCGACGCGTCTCGTTAAAATTAACATTCCAGAAACCTCCTTATCTGTACCTTGCGGCACATTATACTTTAGAACTCTAATATGTTTATGAGGTACGACCCATAAACGCCCCGTTATTATACCTGAAAATCCTTAAGGTATTCTTAAGAATTTAATAATAGCACAAAATTTAATTTCTGCTTTAAATACTGCTTTTATTATTTACTCATATAGATCAATATGTTATAAGATTTAATCGGTAATATAACGAGACAAAAAAGAATTAAAGATGGTGCCTGGCTTAAAAAGCACAAGATAACAAAAATGTTTTCATAAATGAAAACATAAAAGTTGACAAATTACATCTATAGTATATAATATATTATGTAAACTTGATGACAAAATGAGGTTATTATGGCATCTCTAATTTCTATACGCTTAAACGATGAACTATTACTAGAAATACGCCGTAAAGCACATATCTTGCATTTATCACAAGCAGAATATGTGCGTGAGGCTATTCTGCGCTTAAATGCAACGCTTACACGTGAAGAAAGAGAACAACGTCTAAAAAAAGCGAGCTTACAAGTGCGCGCTAATAGCATGGATGTAAATAAAGACTTTAGTGAGATAGAAAATGACCCAGACTCTTAATAAAGGTGAAATATGGCTTGCAAACTTAAATCCTAGCCGCGGCACTGAACCTGGGAAAACACGGCCAGTACTCATTCTTCAAGATCAAGCGCTTTTGGATATTGTCCACCCTTCTACACTGATTATCCCTTTAACCACTGTATTAATTGAAGATGCCGCACCATTACGGATCAGAATAACTGCTAGAAACAGCTTAGAAAAAGATTCCGATTTATTAATCGATCAAATTCGCGCCATTGATAATAAGCGACTTATACAAGGACCATTAGCTCTATTAAATGACGACCTTCTAAAAACCGTTTACAATGCCGTTTGTGAAGTCATGGGGAATAATTAATGTTCCATGACATTAGGCCGCGAAATATCTTCTCCCTTGCTTCGTTTCATAGGCGGTTCTTCTGATTTTCCTTCTTCTGGCGGCACAGCAAAAAAACCACTGCTAGATGAAGATGAGCTGCTCACGATATTTATTTCACTTTCCTTTTTTCGCTTACGCGATATTTCACTATCTTTTGCCTTTGATTCTATCCAAACATCCAATTCCTCAATCGATTTACATTTTAAAAGCTCTTTCCTAAAAGGAACATGTTCTCTGCATTCCATCTTGAATTGCTTACCTGAAAAGCTAATGCCAATAAAACAAATTTCAGCTATATAGTCATATTGATCGAACATAGAACTATATGATTCTTCTAAAATTTGACCCAATGCTATTCGCGCTTCTTCTGCTAATTGGTGCTCTATCATACCATGACGTTTACTTTTCGCTAATTGTTGCCCACCTTTACCAAGACTTTTAAACTCTAACATTATCGCTGGTAAATTCCTGTTATTCGGAGATTTTGGAATCAAGACCAAATCAGGGCGACCTCGACCCGCTTCACGATTCGAATAAAAAAAGTGGGTGCTGCGCGTACTTGCCATTAACCCGCACATCATCACGTGGTATAAATTTTCTTTGTTACTATGGCTATCATCCCCAAAATCGAAAGAACTAGTCACGTGTAAATATTTCGATAATTCATCCGCGAAATCCGCTAATCTAGCCTCAATTAGACTCGTTTGCAACGCATCGAATTGATGGTACTTTAAATCTTGCCGTAACCATCTTTTCACCATATCGTCACAAGCGCTGCGTGTTTCTTCATTAGGTAGGGTTAATTGGCACAATTGATTACCGCTAATTGCTTTTTGCCCTGTAACTTTTAAATAACCAGAATACAACAGCAAAGTCCAGAATGCGACGGGATCTTCACTCAGATCGACAAAAAATGTTCGTTTATCAATCTCACGTTCAATCGTAGCCCCACTCAGTAACGCTTTAAAATCATTAAATGTCTCAGATTCACTCCTAATCAAAGCATGACTAATCAGATTGATATCCCCACTCGCAGTCCAATAGCTCTCTATTTTATTTCGAGAAAGACAGCGAATAATAGACCAAGGATTATAGATATCAGGCCCTTTTTCATCTCCTATACGATAACCATTATACCAGTGCTTAACTTCATTAAAATCAACACTGTCTGACAAATCAGCTGCCAATAATAATTGTGTTTTTATTTCATCTTCCGTAAATCCGTGAGCACTTCGATATTCATTATCCATTATCCCATAGGTTGGAATATTATTTGCACCAGAAAACATGTTATTGTGAGATATATACAAAATACCTGTTATCATTCCTCGCGCTAAAAAATTATTCCCTTTAAAAGTTGCGCTAATAAACGCTGACATAAAATCTAACATGAGTGGATGAAATGGTTTGTTGGGCTCACTCACCGTATACGCATCATGTATGGGTGAATCGTATTCATCCAAAAAAATAATCACTTTTTGATTATGGTGTTTATGAAGACATTTGGACAAGAAATAAAATGCGTATTTTAACTCTTCATGGTTCACTTGACCATTTCTGTAAGCAATGAATTTTTCTTTTTCAAAATCCTCCATTTTTTCAGAAACATTTAAATAATTAAACTGTGTATAAACTTCAGATATTCTAATCCTAAAATTTACAAAAGCATCATCCAAAGTTGCAGATCTGAAAGTTTTTAAGCTTAATAAAATAACCGGATATTTTCCTTGATAAGCATGGCAAAGATCTTGTCGCTTACTAATTTCTAACCCTTCAAACAATCGTCGATTTTGTTCAGCACGTTCATTCGTAAAAAAAGTCCTTAACATATCCAAAAACAGTGTTTTTCCAAAACGTCTGGGTCGAAATAATGCTACGATTTCATCTGAAGCTTCAAGAAATTCAGCGATACATTGAGTCTTATCTACAAAATAGTACTGCCGACGGCCTTCTTCATCAAAAGACGCCAGTTGTTCAAAAGAAGTTACTACTACCGGAAATAATC
>JBIPMB010000104.1:0-7708 GCA_044369355.1 Gammaproteobacteria bacterium
TACTAATTTTAACCAGTCTTGAGCAGAATAAATTCTTATTAAATCTTGCCAATCTTTAGTCATTAATAGATTCAACAAGGCGGGCAAGTAGGTTTTTACGATAGATTCAGTTTGTTGACACAAGAACTCTAAGAGCGTTATGCCTTGTAAAGGCAAAGTTAATAATCTGGGGTCGGCACGTAAGATACTTTCCCATTTTTGCAAGTCTAGTGATGCGGCTCTAGAAGATAAAGCCAAAAGCTCATTAACCGCGGCAGTAGCAACATAAACTTCCTGCCAGCATTCAGGGTTTTTCGTCAAAAAATCCCGAATCATGCTGCGCATACTATGATTGGGAATAACGACTTTGCTGTCCATAGGCTGCCCCGTCATGGGACTTAGCATGCTTTTTTCTAAGGCTTGTAAAATAGCTTCTCGCTCATAGGCATGACCATCCATGGCCATAACAGGGTCTAACATGATTTCGTGCGTGATAGGACAACGAAAATTATCCGGGATAGGCCCTGCTGAAATTTTGACTTCCTTAGCGGTGTTTAATTTAAAAGGTCTTCGGAACGAAAACTCACTTTCTTCTCGAAGCTTCTTATCCTCTAGCTCTTTCATTTCGGCAAGACGAAGTCTTTCAGCTATTTGCTCTTGCCGTTGTTTTTCCTCGGCGGCAAGGCGCTGTTGTTCTTCCGCCTTAGCTTGTTCTTGCTCTAGCCTTTTAATGGCCGGATGCTGGGAATTAGCGGCTTTTAACTCTGCCAATTCTTTTTTGAAAAGCCCAGGGTCTTTAACAGAGAGGCGTTTCAAATAATTGAAGTCTTTTTCTTCCATCCATTCTTTGATGGGCCCACATTCGGTATATTGTACATAGCGCCAATAATTGCCACTACCATCAGGAAATCCTTTTTGCCTATCGGCTTCCCAAGAAAAGCCTTCCATTTTAACGCCATTAGGCCCATGAATAATGAACCAATACCGGTTAGGATCGCTTTTATCAGGATAGCCGCGGGCATTATCACATTCGAATGCAAACTCTTCGTTGGTGCTGCCATCTTCCAATCTAAGCTTCCACCAGTAGCGGTTTTGGGCATCTGGCCAGCCTTTGGCACTGTTGGTTGAGCTCGTAATTTTCAGAGCTAGAAGACCAGCACACGCAAACGCAATTTTAGGGTTGTCTAGTTCATCGCCATTTTCGCGGGAAGTCTTGTACTGTTGTAATGCTTCAGCGGCGCGAGGCATGGCAATATTATACATGTGGTTGACTCCAGAGGCGCCAATAAGCACGCCGCAACTACCGATCGATTGAGTTTTCATTTTAGACGCTCCGTTCGCTCTCAAAACCAGAGAGCGGTTATTCGTTAATTAAATCTTGTATGTGACGAGCGTCATGCCCGCAACAACCAGACACGACCCCAACCCAGGGCAAAAGACCGCTCCCAATCCAGGCGGTGTCCGGCGCAAGTGCGCCCGTGTACTCCACCCACTGAGTTAACAGCGATAACTTAGTCCACCCTGCAACACAATGCCACCAGCCAGCCCACCGCATTAGGTAACGCTGAATATGCGCCGTATGCACGGCATTCGCCCTCAGCGTTTTAACCTTCTCCAGGGCTCGTGCGCAACTCCGCGGATGCATCGTTGCCGTTGACTGGGTTTTCTCTTGAGGATTTTGTGATACCTCAAACTTAACGCCCAGGAAGTGGAAGTCTTTCAGTCGACCCAATCGGGTCTTTTCTGGCGATATTGCTAAATGCAAACTCCCCAGAACCTTAAACAACAACTTCTTGGCCTTAATAAACTGGTTTTTTGTCTTTATAAGAATGATTATATCATCTTGATAGCGACTGTAAAAGACATCCTTGCCCGAAAATGCCTTATCCAACGGCGCTAAGGCTAAAGCGCCAAAAAAGGGGGATAAGGCCGAGCGTAAAGGAATACCCTTTTGAGGTCTAAAAATAATACCTTCTTTGTCTATCGCTATCGTCACGATGGCATTTAAGTAATGCAATACCCTTTTGTCATCTAAGACCTCGGCTAATTGCTTTAGTAACACGCCGTGGTCTATGGAGGCATAATAAGAGCGTATATCAATTCTCATTGCAAAATGGTACGCCCCGCTGTCTAAAGCGACTTTAATATCCTTTGTAATACCCTGTATCGCGCCAGGACCCTTTAGGCTGTGGCAGGTGGCAGGGATGATGTGTTTAAAACAAGGTTTTAGGATTAAAAACAGTAAGCGCACCATTAAACGGTCACTATAACACCAAATGCGAATGGTTTCCTCAGGAAAACAATATTGCTTCATCGGAGAGAATACGTAGGCTCCGGCAATAAACGAGCTTAAACAGGATTTAACAGTACTTTTCCACTTGTAACTAAATGGCCACCAATGGTGTGTTTCTTCGGCAATTCCGACCTTGGCGCGCACTGAGAGGTACCACTGCTCTGCTTGTTCAAGAAGACTGGGAAGTGTCCAACATATCCTAGTATGCTTTTTTAAAGCCGCGGTTTTTGTCCCTTTCATACTACAGAGCCATCCTTCTACACCTCTACGCTGTATTATTTTTTTACTGATAATAAGCGCATGGTATCATAATATATACACCGCAATCCAAGATTATAAACAATTCGGCCGCATGTGGGCAGTACACAAAATACCTGGCTTTAAGCGCTTTGTTATAAGAAAGGGTGTACACACCCTTTGGGAAGATTAACCGACTAGATACGTTTTGCATTGTGTTTTTTCCTGTGTCAAGGTCGTACTCGCCTTGGGAAACCTTGACACCGGAAAAAACACAATGCTTGATTTATGCTGTCGGTTTATCTCGTGCTTCTGTTTAAGTTCATGTAGAATGGGGTATTTCCCATCTTTGATTAAAGGAGTATGCCCATGCAAGCCGATATTGATTACCTACGCTCTCTACGCGCGAATGGTTTTGCCACAGCACCAACACATGGCGTAGCGCCTAACACCAACTTTAAGCACTATATCAATTCTTGGCAAGGTGTGGCCATTGGTATGGTTGTGACTGTCTTAGCCTTTTTTGTTTTTTGGGCCATTTTTTCTTTTATCCATCAAGACCACAATGTGCTGGTTGGATTAAGCGCATTGGAATACGGTATCAACTTCGGCGTTTGGGCAATCCTTTTATATTATGCCTACCCTGTTTTTGTGGTGTTGTTTAAAATGATTCGCGACAAGCAATGGCCTAGCAAAGTCATTTTAAGCCAATATTCAACGGCACAAATATACATATCCTGTATAGTATTCTCGTTGCTGCTGTGTTTTTTGCTAAACAGTATCGCCGGTATTGTTCTTAGTTTTATACAGGGACACTTTTCTTTAAGTAGCCGCTATATACCCTCATGGTGGCGTTACAGCGTCATCAGTGTAGGCATGGGGGTTGCCTTAGGGTTCGCCCTACCCCGCTTTCTTCCTTATGAAACACAATCCAAAGCCAAAAGAAAAGAAGAAGCCAGAGACGTGATAGTCGATACCCACAATATGCCCTTTGGTCTGTGGGTTGGCCGCTCCACGGGGTATTTGGCAGAGCTGTGGCATCGCACCGGAGTGGCGAGAGGGCAAGACATTAGCTTAAGCCTGGAAGACGCAGCCCAAAACATTTTGGTCTTAGGCGGTATAGGCTCTGGTAAAACCACCAGGATAATGCAGCCACTCTTAACCCAATTGCTAGAGCAAGAATGTGGTGGGCTTATCTTCGATGTAAAGGGGGATGTTAAAAAAGCCGTACTGGCTATAGCCGAACAGTGCACTGTAGAGGTTGCCGTTATAGGCACCGGCGAGAACACTTGGCCTATTAATATCTTAGGACACTTAACCCCAGAAATAGCCGCTTCATTTTTAAAATCCGCTTTCTTGTTAAGCTCCGGCACATCCACCGATGGGTTTTGGATAGAAACAGCAACCGAGTTATGCCGTAACACCCTAGGTGTATTGTCGTTTGTAGAGGGCCACTATAACCTAAACTCGCTTTATAACTACTTATTTGTAGAAAGTTTCAGAGATGAGCTACAAGAAAAAGCAAGCTTATCGCTCGACTCACTAGAAGAAAAGGAGAAACGCCTACTCAAAAGTTATATGTCCTATTACGAAAATGTTTTTAGCAACTTTGACCCCAAGGTAAAAAGCAGTGTGATAGCCACCGCGGCCCAAGTATTAACCCCTTTTAATCAACCCGAATTAATTGACGCCTTCTGTCAAGATAACAGCGATACCATGGATATGACAGCCTTGTTTGATAAGTGGGTATTTTTAGTGGATATGCCCTTATCGCGATTTGGATTAGGGGCAAAGTTGGTTTATACGCTTATCAAGCTAAGATTCTTTAACATAATGCAAGACCGCATCAACAACCCAGAATGGAATCAAAGCAACCCGGTGTTTTTTATGTGTGACGAATACCAAGAATTAATCAGTGCCAATAAACATGGGTTATCTGACTTAAATTTTTGGGATAAGTCTAGAAGCAGTAAGACCATAGGCATTATTTCGTCTCAATCCATTTCTAGCTTTTATGCTGCTATTGGCAATCACGATCTGGCCAATGCCGTTATCCAGAATTTCAGGCAAAAGTTTTGCTTTAGGACAGAAGATAGAGCAACCCTGACCTTAATGAATGATTTGGCCGGACAGGCCAGAGTACAAAAAATGACGGTGAGCCAAGGCTCAACCACCGGTCACGATGGTAAACAGTCGACAAACCATAATGAGAGCCTGACTGAGGCTAGAGAAGCGGTGCTGGATGCGCCTTTATTTCGGCAACTGGAAGAAAATCAAGTCATTGGCTTATTGTCGGTCAATGGTCGTAGCATGGACGATCTGTTTTGGGTAGTGCCCGTTTATGTATAACGATTGTGTCGAAGAGCCGCCATTAGTCTCTTCTTATTTAAGATATGGGCTAATCTTTTGACTGCGGCGGTTGCGCTGGCTCAGGTACTTCAACTGCAGTAGCAACAGCCGCCGCAATGGCGTCCTTTTTTTCTTCGCTCAGTTTTGGCCATGCTGCTTGCAACACCTGCCCTCCTGTTAGCGGACGTTGTATATCAGCACTTCTTAACCCTATGAAGTACTGTATCGTTAAAGCGGCTATAATCCCACCTATAAAACCAAAAAGGGCTACCTGCATTAATGATTGCTTGTAGTGCTTAATTGCAATTCTTTTTTGCTCTAAGTTCATTTTTTCATTTTCCTTATGGGGTCATGATGTGAGACAAGTTCATACTATTATCTATGCCAAATCTTAGCGTAAACGCCTGGGTAATCGTCTCCATCGGCGTGACTCATTGTCGCCTCGGTATTAGGAACGATGCGTACATAATCATTTTTGTTGCCATCTACATTGCTACCGGCAGGTAGAAAGAGTGGTTTATTTTTTAACTTGACGTTAGTCTGGGCAAGCTCTAGTCTTGCTTCTTTGGCCTCGGCTTTTATATCGGCAACTTGATTTGATACGTGCTGATACCAAAGGTACGTACCAACCCAAATACAACCCGCCAGAATGAGGCTGCCAAAAAAAATACCGAGCGCAAGTTTTACGTGTTGGGTGCAAAACGAAATATGCGCATCTATCTTTTTTGCAGCCTGGCTTATGTCATGAGTGTCTTCAACAGCATTATCCATCCTAAGAAGCCAATTGTTAAGCTGCGCTTCATTAGCACTGATGCATTTTTTAGAAACAACACTTAGCGCTTCTGCCTGTTTTTCTATTCTGCCTTCAAGCAGACAAAGCTCATCGAGACGGTCTTTAAAAAAAACGGTGAATTCGCGTAAATCGTGAGACACAGTTAAACATCCTTATTGTTTGATAATTTTTCGGATTATACGCGTTTTTTTTAATAACTCAAATCCAGGCCACTGTCTCGCTCACGCTCGCGCACATGGTGCTGTACACCCTTTAATTGCTCCTTGCCATCACGGCGAGTATGCTTTTCTATGTGCATGGGGTGACCCCTTTCTCTGGATTCTAGCTGTTGTGCTGGAATGAGTTTTGCCGTCCCGTCATCTTTTTCCATCAATCCATAAGAGCGGCCCGCCACCTCATGAATACCTCTATAGAGTCCCTGCTCGCCTTCTTTAAGCTCCATGCTAAGCTTAAGCCCAGTCTTCATCTCAATACGCGCTAAATCCTCGGAGGCCACTTTACCAAATTGCCGTTGCTCTAACCGCTCCTCGGCTTTTTTCATTCTATCTTCATGCGTTTCTAGTAGGTTTCTGGGGTTAGGTGCGAATAATTTTTCTGCAAGGCTTTTAGGCTTCATGTCATCAAGACTAAGGCTCGTGTCTTTTGCCGATTTTTCCTTGGCTTCATTTTGACGGGAAGCTAGGCGCTCCTCTGCCTTTCTCATTCTATCTTCATGGGTTTCTAATAAGTTTCTGGGGTTAGGTGCGAATAATTTTTCTGCAAGGCTTTGTGGCTTCATGTCATCAAGACTAAGGCTCGTGTCTTTTGCCGATTTTTCCTTGGCTTCATTTTGGCGGGAAGCTAAGCGCTCCTCTGCCCTTTTAAGCCTGTCCTCACTGATGTCCGATTTATCTAAGGACTTTAACATTTCACTTAACTCTGACTCGCGCAAGGGTGGTTTCTGGTCACTACTCTTGCTTATCTGCGGGTGCTCATAGTCTAGGCTAACGTCCTTATCCTTTTGTCGTGACAGACAATAAGTCAAATCGCCCTTATTTTTAAATTCATCCAGACTATAGTAAATGTCGGCAGTGTCGCGATGCCGCGTCATACCCACGTAGGTTGCGTGACTGTCGTAATAACGGGATGCGAGCATGGAGGTCTTATCTACCGTTATCCCTTGCGCCTTGTAGACAGTGGCGGCATAGCCATGGTCTATGTCTTTATAATCTTGAAGGTTAAAGCTGACCTCTCGCTGTACCCCATTGACAGCATCTAGCTTAACCGTAAATTGCTCGCCTTCGATTTGGGTAATAACACCCAAGTTACCATTTTTAACCCGTGCAGTTTTATTATCATTTTTAAGAAAATAAATTCTGTCACCTTCCGCAAAGTTGCGCTCACCGATTTCGACTTGAAAGGCTCTTTCCTGCCCTAGTTCTCTACACTCATGGCGAATGGCGCGTGCGGTTTCATTTAAAGCTTTGACCTCCTCATGGGTGAAAGCCAACATGATTTGTGTTTTATCGGGCGAAAGAGAGCGCGTCTCATCCCAGGCTTCTATCATATTTGCGATGGCGGCCCCTTTGGTCCCATATTCATGAAGTTTGCCGTGACGCTCATAGGCCGCCAGTCCCAGGCTGGCTTGTCTTAAGCCGAAGTGACGCGAGGCTTCTTTTTGCCATTCCTCCTTCTGGCGGCGTATGTCGGACATTTGCGCAAAACCACTGCGTTCAATGATAGCCCTAAAAGAAGCGCCAGCGTCTATGGCTTGCAGCTGCTCGGGGTCACCCACCAAAACGACCTTAGCCCCACTTTGCTCGGCATGGTTTAAAATGGCGTGCATCTGTCTTGAGCCTATCATGCCCGCCTCATCGACCACGAGTATATCGCGGTCACTGAGTTTCTCTTTGCCGGTTTTCCAGATGATAAGGCGATTCGCTATGGTGTTAGAGGGAATGTTAGCCCCTGCCTGTAAGCTATCGGCGGCAATGCCCGCCAAGGCCATACCCTGCACGGTGTAGCCTTCGGCTTCCCAGGCTTCACGCGCCATGCCCAACATGTAAGACTTACCCGTA
>JBIPMB010000105.1:0-7687 GCA_044369355.1 Gammaproteobacteria bacterium
AATGTTACATCTACTCAGTTATTTGTGGCCTTGCGTCTTGAACATATAAACAGAATAATAAGCAAGGAGTCTGTAGACAAAGTAATAATTGCGCGTATACGCAAATTTGGAGATTCTCTAGAGGCGTTTGATTCATCTTCATCTAGCAGTTCGAGTTCTGTTCCACCCGTGCAATCCTGGTCTAGCAGTTCGAGTGCTGTTCCGTCCGTGCAATCTCGGTCTAGCAGTTCGAGTGCTGTTCCACCCGTGCAATCTCGGTCTAGCAGTTCAAGTGCTGTTCCACCCGTGCAATACTACTGGTCTAGCAGTTCGAGTGCTGTTTCGCCTGTGCAATCTCAGTCTAGCAGTTCGAGTGCTGTTCCGCCCGTGCAATCCTGGTCTAGCAGCGCAAGTTCATCAGTAAATCCAAATAGTAGAGCGGTATCACAGTCTAGTTCTTTCTTGGAGCCGGCAAAAGAAGTTCTTGTACAATGCAAGATGGTTGGCGATAAGGGCGTTGGTAAAAGCAAATTACTGCTTCAAATGGCGAAATTAGTTCAGGAAAACAGAGTAAGGCTAATGATTCATGATACAAAACAGGGTTGGAACGAAGGTGGCGGTCTGACCCCAGAATCATGTGAAGGCATAAAAGTTTTTATTCTCTGTTATGATGTTATCGATATCATCTCTTTTATGCATGTCGAGAGATATATGAATGATATTCGAAGATTGGCTAAGCCAGATGTTAAGATTATCTTAGTCGCCACCAAATGCGATATAGGAAATGATAGGCTCATTGTACCAAAGGAAGCGGAAGATAAGGCCCGTGAATTCAAATGCGATCGCTATATTGAAACTTCAGCGAAGACGGGGCTTAATTGCCAGGAGCTTGTTAAAGCAGCTGCGGAGCTCGGAGGAGTTGCACCTGTTCCTGTTAGTGAGAGAATTTCAAATTGGTTGGGTAGTTTTGGTCTATTTAGCAATTCAAGTTCATCTAGTAGTTCAAGCTCGTCTAGCAGTTCGAGTTCGTCTAGCCGACACCCTGAATTCTGATAACAATAACCATAATAACCACGGCAAGGAAGCTGTGGTTATTGTATCTATCCCTGAAACAACGCTATATAATTCACGCTCAAATCGTCGCAAAAACGCGTTTGTCGTTTGAAGGGTTGATACTGTAATCCTTGCAGATGATGTAAGTTTAAATCGGCTTGTCTACACCAGGCAGTTAATTCAGAAGGCTTGATAAAACGCGCAAAATCGTGCGTTCCGCGCGGTAATAAACCTAGAATATATTCAGCCGCCACAATGGCTAGGCCATAGGATTTAACATTGCGGTTGATAGTGGATAGATATAAAAAGCCATTGGGTTTTAACAATTGCGCGCAATTTTGAATGATCTGCGCGGGATCGGGCACATGTTCTAACATTTCTAAACAAGTGATGACGTCAAATTGCTGTGCCTTTTCTAGTGCCAACGTTTCTATGGCGGTGCATTGGTAATCTATCTGTAAACCAGATTGAGCAGCATGTTCTTTTGCAACTGCTATACTTTTCTCGTCTAAATCTATGCCTAAAACATGAGCACCATGCGAACTCATGCCTTCACTTAATAAACCACCACCGCAGCCTACATCTAAAACATTTAAACCTATTAAAGGAGTATGGTTTAAGATATAGTTCAATCGCAGTGCATTCATATCGTGCAAAGTGCGCAGCGGGCCGTTTTCATCCCACCAGTCGTTAGCTAAGTTAGAAAATTTAGCGATTTCTTTTGTATCAACGTTGGTCATTTTATAGCTCATAAAAAAATTATACGAGTCAATAATGACACAAAATCGTACGAATAGACAAGTATTTTTGACAATACTTTAGCCCTTAAGCTATATAAATTTTTGTTTCTTGTTAAAACAAAAGAAAATCTTGCGCCATACGATAGAATGTGGTATTTCTAGTAAGGAGACACTGCATGTAGCGGTGGCGCTGGGTATGATAAGACACAAAAGGGGATCTGAAGTGGGCAATAAACTATGGCTAGGACTGTTGGTAACAGCGTATGCATTGCCGTTATCGGCTGGTATTTATATGGGCACGGACGCAACGCCACCAGCAACCTATCAATCGGATGCTAACTATCCAGCCAATGTGGTTGCTGTGAATAATACCGCAGGGCAGCGTAATTGTAGATTATATTACGATGGTAAAGGGCCTATTCCGCCATTAACATGTAGCAGTGCTATAGCGCCGCCCATGGCAGCACCACCTGCTGTAAAGACAGCGCCTGCTCCTACACCCGTAGTACCGATCAAAAATGATCAAGCTGCAAAACAACAGCCCTTAGCGCATGTAGATACTACGATGAGCAGCGGCAAACCACCTTTAACCAGACCAACCACTACACCTGTAGTAACGCCAGTGGCTAAACCTACTCCGGCGGTTACACCTACAGTTTTAGCTAAACCCGTGCCACCACCTCCACCACCCATGTTCACCGTCGTGGCGATGCCCGGTTCACTGAAAGAGAATGTAGAACGCATCGTGGCGCAAAGCCATTGGGGTACTGTGGTATGGAATTTACCAATCGATTACAACTGGAACGGTACCATGACTATCACCGCTCCCGACGTACAAGGCGCAATAGCTCAATTGTTGGCGAATTACCCAGTGCAAGCTACGTTCTATGATAAAAATCACATCGTCTCCGTAGAAGCAAGGAGAGTTATCTAATGAACCGTTTATTTAAAATAGCACTTAGCTTATTGATATTGTCTGTATTCCTTGCCGGTTGTGATTCGATAGCACTATGGCATGACACTAATGCGGAGCACGCCAAGGATAGTGACATCATTAAAGATGCAAAGGCCAATATCAAAATTCCCCCTCCCCCGGTGACCGATAATAAACAAGATCCCTATGTAGACACGCATCCCGTCAGTTTAACCCACGAACCGAGTTGGTATACTGCACCGGTAACTCTCAATGCCTCCGGTTTACCTTTTAGCTTTTATGTGACGCAATTGCTAGGCAATACGCCGGTACAAGTGCATATGGATCCGGGTGTTAATACCGCCCGCGCAGTGAATATGCGTTATAGTGGTACCGTTAAAGGCGCTATGGAAGAATTAGCGGCCAAATCCGGTTATTATTACAACTACGATTTAGACAAGAATATCATTACTTGGTCTGCCTTAGAGACCAAGACCTTTGACATTTCGTTTATTCCGGGCGTGTCTAAATACAGCGTTGGTAATCTTGCGAATGGTGAGGGCAGTATTGCGGGGAATAGCAGCAGCAGTAGTTCTAGTAATACTAGCGGTTCAACGTCGACTACATCAACCGGTATTGATATCACGGCAACGGGAGAATACAGTAATTTAGGCAACGATAATTTATCGGTATGGGACGATATGAAGGCGACCATTACGAATTTATTGTCTCCCAAAGGAAAAATGAGTGTGTCCCAAGCCACCACTACTATCACCGTACGTGATCATCCCTCTAATATCAGTGATATAGATCATTACTTAGATCAAATGAATAAGATCTTATCTAAACAAGTGCATTTTGATGTGCAGATCTTGGATGTACAGCTCAATAAGCAATTTCAGTATGGAATTGATTGGGAGAAAGTCTCCTACAATATAGGCAGTGGCGGCGGTAAAGTTAATTTTAGTGCTAATTTTGCTACACAGGCCAGTGGTGGCATATTAAGTGCTGCAGTGCCAGCACAAGGAGAGTATCTAGGGGGAACCAAAAGCAAATGGGCTGGAACGGATGTTTTTATCAAGGCTTTGGAACAACAAGGCAAGGTGGCCATAGTCAATCAACCCTCATTGACTACTCTAAACGACCAAATGGCACAAATTTCTATTTTAACACAGCAAACTTATTTGGCTTCACAGACCACTACTCTTACGGGTGCAAATAATACGGCCTCCGGTTTTTCTCAACAGGCTTTGACCCCCGGTATTATCAATACGGGTTTGCAACTCTACCTGTTGCCGAAGATCCAAGATGATAAGATTTATCTGCAAATCAGTAGTACTTTGTCGCAACTCTTATCTCTAAATACGGTTACTGAAACAGGAGAGGAATTTGCACAGGGCAGTGAAATACCGAAGACTGCGACCGCCGCCATTCAAGTACCTCAAATGGGGCAGAAGAACTTCAACCAACGCAGCGTGTTGCGTAATGGCGAGACTTTGGTGTTAGCGGGTTTTAAAAATTTACAGGATTATAACCAAAAAAACTCGGTGGCGGGTTTAACGGCCTTGGGTGGTATGGCGGCGAGTTCTAACAACGAAGAATTAGTGGTGCTCATTACACCGACTATCTTAGATGGGGATAATTTCTAAATGACGCAGATCATTCGTTATGATGACGTAGAGTTTGTTGTCTTAACCTACCGCGAATTGTTAACCGCGGCTACGCCAGGCATGATGAAGCGTGAAATACAGCTATTGGCTACAGAAAATGGCCAATACGTGAAATGTTTTCCGCGTGAACAAGGGGTAGAAACTGTTTTTTCCAAAGACAAGGGTTATTTATTAGCCGAGTCGGTGTGGGATATTTTCGGTCAACCCGATAATTTAATTTATTGTGAAGCATTACCCAATAACACCAGTGCTGTATTGGTCGTGATTCGTGGTGGTACGGTTTTTCTGGACACTGAAATTAATCTGCGCAATCTTATGAATGAATTGATGGCGCTGACTTTGGGTAGTACGGCTTATAAAATTAAGCTATTTGGCGATTTACCTATAGGCGAGGACAGCAATCAGTTCCAATTTCCAACGCAGAATGTGAGTTCCCTAGAGCGTCTAAAAGCTTCTGTTTTTTTACAATTAAAACCGAATGAAAAATATGCTTTAGGTACAGTAAAACAAGCTTTTTCCAGTTTGGGTTATACCAGGATAGCTTTAAAAAAATTAACTATTGTTGTAGCTGTGTTAGCCATACTGGCTTTTATCATCTGGTATGTCATGAAGCCTACACCACCACCACCACCAGTGGTAGTAGAAGGACCGCCGCCACCACCACCCGATTCCTATGCCGCCTTTAAACAAGCATTGATGACGCCAGCGCCTGATGCAGTTTTACAGAATCTCATTGGCATTTTAAGTGATGCTTACACTATACCGGGTTGGACGCCACAATCTTTAGCTTTGAAGGGCAGTATTGCTACAGTGTCTTTAAACAAAGATGGCGGTAATGCCGGTATTTTATTAGCGTGGAAACGCAATCATCCCAATATACAGATGAGTATTAACACAGGAACAGCGGTGCTAACATATGCGATGCAAGTTACCCCTAGGCCTACCCCCGAGGTCATTTATAAATTATCTGATCTATTGGCTAATTTTTATGATGAATTGAATGCTAAGTTTCCAGGCAGCACGGTTACGGTAGGTGCAATAGCCAAGAACATCAATTATCAGCAAAGCGCCATTCATATTAGCTTTACAAACCAATCCCCGGATAGCTTAATGGCATTAGTGGATATTTTAAAAGGATTGCCTGCCGTGTTGAGTACTGCCACAATGACGGTGAATAGCGGTTTAATATCAGGACAATTGACAATACAGTTAATAGGAGCATAGTTATGGCGTGGTCAGATATGGAACCCAAGCAAAAAGGGGTGTTGGTTGCTACCATCATCATATTTATCATTATTGGCTACATGGTGTATAGGGTCTTTTTTGCGGGTACTAGCCCTGCACCTGCGCCTATCAAAACAGCACCACCGGTAATTTCAGCCAAACCGCAGCAATCCACGCCAGTGAATAATGCTGCTTCTGATTTGGCGGTGAATGCCAATAGTACCGCGGGTGTTGCCGCCAGTACGGTCAATACCTCTACTGCGGCCAATGCGGCACCAGAAGTGGTGGAAATGCCTAAGCGTGAATTGACTCCGGAAGAGTTAAACCTATTAGAAGAACGCCGTCAGGTACAACAGCAATATCTACAATTGGTGAATCAATATCAATTAATGGAAATGCAAAACAAAGTTGCGACCTCGCAATCCACCTTGATTAAAACACAATTGGAAACGGCTAAATCTGAACAACAAGCCACTAAATTAGGACTATTATTACCTGGGCAAGGTTCTGGCGATGGAGATAAATCCTTAAGCGGTGTTATTTTGGTTTATGTAGGGCAAAAAAGTGGTGTGTGGAGTGCTGTGTTAAATTTAAGCGGACAATATGTTACCGTTAAAGTGGGTTCACATCTACCGGATGATTCTGTGGTGAGCACAATTAATGATAACGGTATAGTCTTGTATAAAGATGGTCAGCGCCGTACCTTAACGGTAGCGACGGTCGTCGAGCAAATATCCGATGATAGCGATAATGGAGATGGCTCGAATGCAGATAGCCCGCATACTGTAGATAGCTTGAATAGCAACGAGTAACTTTTGATGCAAAAAACAGTCCTATTAATGCGCCACGGCGAGGCAGGGACCTCGTTACGTGATTTCGATAGACCCTTGACCGAAGTAGGCGTGGAACAATGTAAAGTCCGTGGCTTAATGTTGCAACAACACAATGTCGTGTGTAGTGCCATCGTCAGTAGCCCTGCCCTCAGAACTACATCTAGTGCCATTGTTGTGGCCGAAGTAATCCAGTATCCCGTTGATAAAATTATAGTAGAAGAGTCCTTATACAACGCATCAGAAGAAAGTGTCTTACAGGTTATTAAAAGTTTTGATGATACCTGGCATACGGTATTGCTAATAGGCCATAATCCAGGCTTAAGCGTTGTCGCGCAGACTCTGTGCCCGCAAGTGCAGGGCAATTTAGATGTCAGCGAATTATATGCTATTTCATTTCCTTTATTGCATTGGTCTGATATCACACCTGCTAAGGGACAATTAATTACTTTCCGTCTGTAACCGAGCGTCGACCGAAAGGGCGCGGAAAGCGAAGATATACTCTAATCTATCCAATATACGTTTTTCTTACTACAAAGCGCGACTAGTTACTCTATATTTTCCATATAAATCATATAGTTATCGCAACCCGTCTCCTAGCAGGAAGAGTTGATTTATCATACCATTTGTGTGACACCAATGGTGTGATACAGTTAATATGATAGGAGCGGTGATATGGAACGATATCTCCCACAAGGAATCGCTACAAATGGTTAATTGTGCTGAGAAGGTCGCACGCTTGCCACTGTCTCCTCACAATAAAATGCCAATTGCGCAAGAAGATTTTGACAACTTTCTTTTGTATTTGTTGTCTCTATATAAATGCAGTCTGGAAAATAACAAGCTATGAAAGTTTCTACCTCTATTTTGCTAACCTTTCGATTTGGATCATCAGAATTAGTTGCCACGATGAATATTTTAGCAGATTTAGGATTATTACGGCAGCGCCATCCTGCCTCGTTAATCCAGGCCTTGATAGACCCAAAACTGGATCTATCCATTACATCGAAACAGATAATCAAAGCATTCATATTTCCTAATTGAGGCCCGATAGCATCACCGCTTCTACGATGTTCAACAAATATGTTTAATGTTACATTATGAACCTGTGCTACGTTTAAGCATAGTCCAATTTCCTTCTCAAATGAAAGTTGCTTCTCTAAATAAGATTTTCCCGGCGTATCATTACCCATAAAAAAAGCGTTTACCTCAGCGGGTTTTGCAGAAGATGCGGAACTTTGCTCATTGCTCTGTGCTGAAAAAAAGTTAAATCTAGAT
>JBIPMB010000181.1:0-4010 GCA_044369355.1 Gammaproteobacteria bacterium
AATTTACCTAGCAAAGCATCGGCCAATACCGTCTTGCCTTCAGGCACGGTAATTTCAGCTAAAACACCGCTTTCAGGCGCAGGCACTTCTAATACCACTTTATCTGTTTCTAATTCTACTAAGGTTTCATCGCGTTGCACGCTATCACCTGCTTTTTTATGCCATTTGAGAATGGTGGCATCTGCAACCGATTCAGGCAAGGCAGGGACTCTAATTTCAATGGACATTATTTATTTCCTCTCTTATTTTAATGTAAGTGCATCTCCAGGGCCTATTTACAATAAGTTTATCGGCTGCAAAATGAGTAAAAGCGGCCAAAATATTAGCAAATTTTCGTCAAATATTACCCGATATTATCCTCAAATTTCCTAACATTTTGTCTCGCTTTCCTCATTTTTCGCTTCGACAAACTCATTCTAAACAGGCCCTCACCAATTGTTGTTGCTCTGCCGTATGTCTAGCCAGATAACCTGCGGCAGGGGCTGCTGAAGGAACACGGCCAGCATAATGCAACTCTTGACCAGATATCAACGCTTTACGCATAGCATGTTGTAATGAATACCATGCGCCTTGATTCTGCGGCTCTTCCTGACACCAAACAATATCTTTAACGTGTTTATACGGCGCTAAGGTTTTCTTCAATTGGTCTTCTGGAAATGGATACAATTGTTCAATACGAATAATAGCCACATCTTTTTGTGCATCGTCACGTCGTTTTTGCAATAAGTCGTAATAAACTCGGCCTGCACACAACACGACTCGTTTGATTTTCTTTGCGGGTAAATCATCCACTTCATCTATAACAGGTTGGAATGTACCCTTGACTAAATCATCCCAAGTGGACACAGCCAATTTATGGCGCAATAAGCTCTTGGGCGTCATGACGATTAACGGTTTACGATATGGTCTTAGCATTTGTCGTCTAATCATATGAAAACATTGCGCAGGTGTCGTTGGCACACATACTTGCATATTGTGTTCCGCACACAATTGTAAAAAACGCTCTAGGCGTGCGGAAGTATGTTCAGGGCCCATACCTTCATAGCCATGCGGTAAAAATAAAGCTAAACCGGATAAACGCGACCATTTTTGTTCGGCGGCACTGATGAATTGATCTATCACCACCTGTGCTCCATTCACAAAATCACCAAACTGCGCTTCCCAAATCACTAGAGTCTTAGGATCGGTACTGGCATAACCATATTCAAAAGCCATCACTGCTGCTTCGGATAATATGGAATCTATCACCGCAACGTGCGCGTTTTGTTGCTCGCATTGAGCCAGTGGTACATATTCCTGCCCTGTTTCATAATCGTGTAATACTGCGTGTCTGTGTGCAAAAGTACCGCGGCCACAATCTTGCCCTGAAATACGCACGCCAAAACCTGCATCTAATAATGAAGCATAAGCCAAGTTCTCGGCAAAACCCCACATAAAAGGTTCTTTGCCTTCTAGCATTTGCTGACGCGCTTGCATTTCACGTGCGACTTGCGGTTGTAAAGAAAAGCCTTTAGGTAAGGTCAATAATTTTTCTGCCAAGGCATGTAACTTTTTGCTGTCTATATTATTGTTGTAAGTTGCATCCCATTCCGTATTAAGATAAGGAGTCCAATCGATGTTTTTGAAGTGCAATGAACTATCATCCACCACTGTCACTACCGATTTACCCGCATCTAATAAGTCTCGGTAAGCATCTATAGATTGTGTGCGTTCAGCCGCTGTGATAACGCCTTGTTGCTCTAAGGCATCGCCATATAAACTCAAGAGTGTAGGACGTTTACGTATCACATTGTACATCACGGGTTGCGTGATAGCCGGTTCATCCGCTTCGTTATGACCCAAACGACGATAAGATACTAAATCGATCACCACATCGCGATGAAATTGCATTCTAAAGTCTAAGGCCAATTGTGCTGCTTTCACCACGGCTTCGGGATCGTCACCATTGACATGAATAATAGGCGCTTCAATCATTTTTGCCGCATCGGTACAATAACGCGATGAACGTGCATCGCGTGGGTCGCTGGTTGTAAATCCTACTTGATTATTCAGCACGATGTGCACGGTACCACCCGTACTATAGCCGCGAGTTTGCGACAGGGTGAAAGTTTCCATCACCACGCCTTGACCAATAAAAGCCGCATCGCCGTGTACCGCTATAGGAATAGTAGTTTCGCGATCTTGATCGCCTAAATTATCTTGTCTAGCGCGCACTGAACCTTCCACTACTGGAGCAATAATTTCCAAATGCGAAGGATTAAAAGCTAAAGCCAAATGCATCAAACCCTGTTTGGTTTCTACATTGGTAGAATACCCCATATGGTATTTCACATCACCAGAACGGCCATTTTGCAGATGAATCCCTGCAAATT
This sequence comes from Gammaproteobacteria bacterium, assembly GCA_044369355.1. Classification (GTDB taxonomy): domain Bacteria; phylum Pseudomonadota; class Gammaproteobacteria; order UBA1113; family UBA1113; genus VFKP01. The sequence goes on from JBIPMB010000181.1 coordinate 2,373, forward strand.
CATCGAATAACTTTTGTGTGGGTTTACCCAAAATATTCACCAGCACATTTAAACGACCGCGATGCGCCATGCCGATGATAATTCCCTTAACGCCTTCATTTCCTGCGCGTTCAACTAAGGTGGACATTAAAGGAATAAAACTATCGCTGCCTTCCAATGAAAAGCGCTTTTGCCCTACAAATTTATTGCCTAAATACTTTTCTAAGCCTTCGGCCGCGACTAATTTTTCAAAGATTTTTTTCTTTTCATCCGCGCAGAGAGTTCTTTGCGGATCGTCATCTTCAAACCGTGTTTGTAACCAAGAAAGAACAGCCGGATCGATAATATGCCTATATTCTAATGTAGTATGGCCGCAATAAATCGATGCCAACTTCTTACCCACAGCTTGTAGCGGTGCGCTATCGCCCAAGTGATTCACACCAAAATCATGCGGATTAATGACAGTGTTGAGATCGGCACTGGATAAACCATATTGTTTAGGATCCAATGAAGGATGTGCCGGATGTTCTGCCAAACCTAGAGGATCTAAATCGGCTGCGGTATGGCCGTAACGTCTATAGGCATCTAACCATTGACCCATTTTATAATACAGTGGTGACGTCACTGTCGCTTGCGTCGCAACGGCTGGTCTAGTACTTTGCGCCAATTGCAAAAAATTTTGGCGCACGCTTTGCGGCGACACTTCAATCTGACCATTGACCTTGGGTAAGCTTGCGAAATAATTACGCCAATCGGCTTCTAAAGCATTGGGATCACGTAAATAGATTTCATACATCTCTTCTAAATAAGCTACATTGCCGCCCGCTAAAAAAGAGCTTTTTTTCATTTTCTCAATATAGGGTTCTAGTGCCATAATCACTAATTTCCTTCTGCTAATAGTTCAGAGCGTATATGACCTATAGCGCGGGTAGGGTTTAAACCTTTAGGACATACGTCTACACAATTCATCACACCCCTACAACGGAAAACGCTGAAAGGATCGGTTAAAACTTCTAAGCGTTCCGCTTTAGCCGTATCGCGACTATCGGCAATAAAACGATAAGCTTGTAAAAGCCCCGCAGGGCCTATAAATTTCTCTGGATTCCACCAGAATGAAGGACAAGAAGTAGAACAACAGGCACACAAGATACATTCGTATAGGCCATCTAACTTTTTACGCTCAGCGGGACTTTGCAAACGCTCTTTGGCGGGCGGTGGTTCATCGTTGATTAAATAGGGTTTGACCTTTGCATATTGTTCGAAAAAAACTTTCATATCGACGACTAGATCACGTATAACAGGTAAACCCGGCAATGGGCGCAACTCAATAGGTTGTTTTAAAGCCGACAGTAAAGTAACACAAGCCAAACCATTACGACCGTTGATATTCATGCCATCAGAACCACAGACGCCTTCTCTACAAGAACGTCTAAATGCCAAGCTATCATCCATCGCTTTGATACGTAAAATAGCTTCTAACAACATCATATCTTGTTTGTCAGGAATGGTTAATTCATAATCTTGCATAGTTGGCTTAACATCGACTTCGGGGTTAAACCTATAAATTTTAAATTTCACTGTGCGCATCGCTTCAGACATCAGAGCACCTCTTACAATTAATAGACTCGTTCTTTGGGTTCAAAGGGCTTAACATGCAAT
>JBIPMB010000189.1:0-3634 GCA_044369355.1 Gammaproteobacteria bacterium
CCTTCACCGTGATACACTGTATGTGTTAACCAATTGCTATCATCCCGTTTAGGGAAATCTTCTCTGCTATGCGCACCGCGGCTTTCAGTACGATAAAGAGCAGCATGTGCCGTCGCCAACGCCGTCGCCATTAAATTATCCAACTCTAAGGCTTCTATCCGTGTCGTATTAAACACACGGCTGTGATCTTTAAAGGCAGCATGATTTAAACGTTGCTGCAACTGCAGTAACTTATCCAAACCTTGTTGCATATGCTCACCAGTACGAAACACACCAAAATCTTCTTGCATTGTTTTTTGCATCTCAAAACGTATTTGACTCACCGATTCGCCCTCGCGAGTATTATCCCAACGATTCAAGCGGCTTAATGCAGCATCTAGCTCAGCCTCTCCTACGCTTCTTAAAGGTAAATCCTGTATTTTTTCTTTCACATCTAAGCCCGCAGCACGACCAAATACCACTAAATCCAATAAAGAATTACCACCTAGGCGATTGGCACCATGCACCGAAACGCAAGCGCATTCACCCACGGCATATAAACCTTCGACCACATGTTCCTTACCTTGTGCATCGATATTAATAACTTGTCCAAAACGATTTGTAGGAATCCCACCCATCATATAATGGCAAGTCGGCACAACGGGTATAGGTTCGCGAATGGGATCTACGCCCGCAAAGGTAAGGGACAATTCGCGTATGCCCGGCAAACGTGAGTTAATAAGGTCTGCGCCCAAATGATCTAATTTTAATTTAACGCAGCTCACACCATTGATATCAAAGCCATTGCCAGCGCGTAATTCTAAAGACATCGCGCGCGCGACCACATCGCGCGAAGCCAAATCTTTGGCGTGCGGCGCATAGCGCTCCATGAAACGCTCACCATTTTTGTTGATAAGATAACCGCCCTCGCCTCTACAACCTTCAGTGACTAACACGCCCGCACCCGCTATACCGGTAGGGTGAAATTGCCACATTTCGATATCTTGTACGGGTAAACCTGCGCGTATGGCCATACCTATGCCATCACCAGTGTTGATCAAAGCGTTGGTAGTCGATTGATAAATACGCCCAGCACCACCTGTTGCAAAAATAATGGCGCGCGCATGTAGGAATGCAGTTTCACCGTTTTCGATGTTAAGCGCTATCACGCCTGCAAAACCCTGACCATCCGCCGCTTTCACTAAATCTATCGCAAACCATTCCGAAAAAACATTAGTTTTTTCGGCTAAATTGCGTTGATATAAAGTGTGTAATAAAGCATGACCTGTTCTATCGGCCGCAGCACACGTTCTAGCGGCTTGGTCACCGCCAAAATCTTTAGACTGACCACCAAAAGGTCGTTGGTAGATGCGGCCGTCATCCAAACGTGAAAAAGGCAAACCCATGTGTTCTAATTCATACACTACTTGTGGTCCCACTTCGCACATGTATTCGATACTGTCCTGGTCACCTATGTAATCAGAACCCTTGACCGTGTCGTACATATGCCAACGCCAATCGTCTGGGTGCACATTGCCTAAGGCACAAGTAATTCCACCCTGCGCCGACACCGTATGCGAACGTGTGGGAAACACTTTAGAAACCAGCGCCACCTGTGAGCCTGATTCTGCTAAAGCCAAAGCAGCGCGCATCCCTGCGCCACCGGCGCCAATAATAATTGCATCGAAAGTATACGTTGGTAAGGCCATTACACGCTCCACACTATTGCAATCGCCACTATAAAATAAAGAAATAGGGCGATAATGACTAAAACTTCAAGGGTTAAACGCAAATACGCTGGTTTAACATAATCGGTTAGAATGGTCCACATCCCTACCCAGGCATGCGTCAATAAACTGAGTGCTGCTAATATAGTAAAGAGTTTAACCCCTATACCCTGAAAAAATTGAACCCAGGTAACGTAATCTAATTGTGGCGTAAACCATATAAACCCGAATATAAACAGCGTGTAAACGGCTAAGATAGCCGCGCTCACACGCTGCCAAAGCCAATCTCTAACGCCATTGCCCGTTAAAGAGGTCGCACTTCTTACCATAACCATACTCCCAGCAATAAGGCCAATATCACAACCGCGGCTAAAACCAATAGTGCACCTCTACGGCCACTGATTTTTTCCTCGCCTATGCCCATATCCATAAGCAGATGGCGGATGCCCGCCACCCAGTGGTATAATAAAGCCAATAAGACGATATAGACTAGGCTACGAGTCACCCCAGCGTGCAGGGCTGCTTGCAGGGCGTCATAATCCTCGGCACTGCTTAAAGACACCAGCAACAAATATAACAAGTATGGAATAGCTAAAAACAGCACAAAACCAGACATTCTGTGCAAAATAGATACTATTGCCGCCGCTGGCATGCGTATCTTTGTTAAATCTAGAAAAACCGGTCTTTTTTTATTCATTCAGTGCCCCTACAACCACCCGACTCAGGGCGTATAGTATAGCGATAAATACACTAGAACTCCAGACTTAGCTTGTATGGAATTCATAAATTACTGAGGGCTAAGTACCTTGACATCCCTGGCAATAATTGTGTTAATCTAAGAGCTTAAAGTTAGAAGGCGTCCTGCGCCATAGAGAATATTAGGGAAAATGATGAAAAAGAAATTCTTGTGGAAAACAACCACTATTTTTATGCCGTTCCTACTCTTTATTACAGGATGCACTGATCTCGGCCCTAGACAACTACCCATATATCAATATAACTATAATAACTCCCTAAACTATGGGCTCAATCAAGAATTACTGTTAAATATGGTACGCCTGGCTTATGACGATACCCCTTATTTCTTGACTGTGAGCAGCATATCGGCACAAATGGAACTAAGCGTTTCAGCCGCCGGTAATGTAACCGCCTCAAGAAATTCGCCAAACTATTCTGGCAGTCTCGATACTTACAGCGCCGGCCCGGGCGTTAGCTACACCCAGCGCCCAACTATCAGTTATACACCCATGCAAGGGGATGAATTCACGCGCAGAATGTTACAACCCATTGATATAGATGATTTGGATAATTTTTCCACCTGGAGTATTCAAAGAACGCTCAGAGTTATCGTGCAGAGTGTGGGGCCTTTATACAATGCTGAAAACTCCACACGACCCGCTTCACATATTGCACCGACTAATTACCAGCAATTTATGGATTTTGCCCTGTTCATACGGATCCTACAACAAAAATTTAAGGTATATATATATATAGTCGGCGTGCCTAATAAAGCGGACATAATAAAGAATTCACGAAATAGCCAGGGCCTAGCATTTGAGGCCGCTTTTAAGGATATGAAAGACCCTAACACACGTAAAGTATTTGCTCTGTTAGGAGTCCCTACTACATATGACAATATTATCTTTGTAGCATCTAATCACAGCGGAGTTAAAGGCAATGTGGTTAATATTCAAACCCGCTCTTTTCTAGGGGTCTTGTATTATCTTTCTAAAGGAGTAGACATACCCCCCGAGCATATTAAAGCCGGGTTCGTAGACCTAACCAGAAATCCAGATGGAACAGTATTTGATTGGCAAAAAGTCACCGACGGCATGATACATATTCATTATTCCAAGTCTATGCCGAGGAATGCTGCTATAACCATTTACTACCATGATTATTGGTTTTATATTGCTGAAAATGATAAC
>JBIPMB010000011.1:0-23617 GCA_044369355.1 Gammaproteobacteria bacterium
GGCAAAAATTGCAATTACCATTGATGCAAGCTTATTGCAGCGTTTAGACAGTTTGATAAAAAAGAAATACTACAAAAATCGTAGTCAAGCGATACAAACTGTTGTACAAGCACAAGTAGAGAAATTTGAACATCGTCGTTTAGCAGCCGAATGCGATAAATTAGATGGTGCGAATGAACAAGCTTTGGCTGAAGAAGGATTAACACAGGATTTCACAGAATGGCCAGATTATTAAGAGGCGATATTGTATGGGCGGATTTAGATCCTACCCAAGGTCATGAACAATCTGGTAAAAGACCGGTATTAATTATCAGTCATGATGTTTTTAATCAAAAATCGGGTACAGTCATAGCGCTGGTATTAACTTCACAGCCACAACGCGCCGGATTTCCTTTAACCTATAAATTGGCTGCTGGAATATTACCCAAGCCATCTTGGGTAAAAATTAGTCAGATCCGTACTTTGTCGGTTTTAAGGTTGAGTGCCCCTATTAGCCATTTAAGTGAATTAGAAGTAGATGAGATTATTTCTGGATTCAATGAAATTGTGAGTTAACCTCAGACACATAAATCTCTATACGCTCTCGCCCTTTGCCCTGATTGGTTCTTTTAAGGATCTTGCCAAAATACTTTTTTTGTCATTGAGAACTATTTTTTTTTAAGACTTGGTATTACCATCTGCCATTTTTCTAACATAACATTGTCCCCATTTGTTTAAAGCGTCTAAAACGGGATTGAGTGTTTTCCCTCTGTCCGTTAGCGTGTATTCGACTTTAGGCGGAACTTCGGCGTAAACTTTCCTGGAAATAATTTTGTCGTTTTCTAATTCGCGTAATAATATAAATGTATATACTTGTTAATATAACAGCCTAATGCTAAAATAGCAAATAATAGAACTATAAACATAATTGGAGGAGGCAGCATGTTTAAAATTATAGGACTTGATCACATTGTACTAAATACAAATAAAGCGGATGAACTTATCCATTTTTATTGCAATATTTTGGGTTGTACTATTGAACGGAAACAACCGGATCTACATTTGACGCAATTACGCGCAGGTAATAACATTATAGATATAATTAATAATAAATCTTATACACGGCAAGACTATAATAATCTAGAACATTTTTGCCTTAGAATAAGTCCTTTTGACTATGAAGAATGTGAAGCCTATTTTAGTAAAAATGATATTCAAGTATATCGCTATGGTGAACGCTTTGGTGCTCAAGGCAAAGTCCACTCGTTTTATTTGCGCGATCCAGATGGTAACGAAGTTGAGTTGTGCGAATTGAAAAAATAAATAGGCTAAAAGGAGATGTTACCTTGTCATATGAAAGCCATGACCAAATAGAAAAGACATTATTTCGCTTTATGCGGGCATTTGATAAGCAAGATTGGGATGCGTTATCGGATTGTCTTTGCGATGAGATTTTTTGTGATTACTCTAGTTTTCGTGGAATATCACCAGGAACTTTTACAAAACAACAATATGTGGCAGAACGAAGCAATGCCTTTACACGCTTAAAAACGCAACATAATCTATTCAATATAATAGTTGATATTCAAGCAGAATCAGCACGAGCGCAATGCAATTATGTGATATACCCATTCCACTTCAAGATGCGAGATTCTCAAACTCACAGGTTACTCGTTCAAAGCCATCGTTGCCGTTGTGTCAAACACGCCGTAAACCCATCCATGGGGGCTCGGTCGCGACATCCTGTCGCTCACGGTTTGCCACAACTTTGCAACGATGGCTTTGGACCTAAGTTCCGCGCTCTGTTACATAAAAATGTAGAAAATCCTATTAAGATACTTATCTTATTTTCTCAAGGTGAGAATAACGGTGATTGTATCGCTCTAAAATTATCAGTGATTCGTGTCCGTAAAATATTCTTATGTCTGCCTATCGTTTTAAAAAAGTTCATGTTAATATCCATCCATAAGTCAGTCTTTCGTCATCTAACAGGAGAATTTTTGCAATTTCTGCATAACTATAACCATCATCATACGCTAGCACTGCTTTTATTCGGTCGCACACGCGCTTATCTCGCTCTTGACGATGCGATTGCAACAAATTTTCACGTTCTTTTTTGCTAAGTTTTTGGTTCATATCCTTATTTGATCACATCTATTTCAGCTTTGCAATAGGGTATTAACAATCTTTGCCATTTTGTCAAATAGAGTTTTCTTCTTTTCTAGATAAAAACCGCAGAACTTAGGCTCAAAGTCACCTTTGCAAAGTTGTGGCAAACCGTGAGCGACAGGATGTCGCGACCGAGCCCCCATGGATGGGTTTACGGCGTGTTTGACACAACGGCAATGGTGACTTTGAGCTAGCAGTCTCAGGACTCAATAAGAAATAGTGCATCGATCCCGCATCTTCATTGGCGATGGATATATAATAGAAAATATGAACGATAACAACAGTAGAATGGTTAAATTGCACTAAGCTAAACGAGTGTGCGCGGCAATGACGGAACGGGTAGCTCTACGCGATCGAAACTTACTCATAGACACGAATGTGAAAACCACTAAAATGACGAAACTATTTAAGATTCCGCTGTTACCAAACCACTATCGCCGATCCAGCTAGAAGGAACTATGCCCGCCGCAGCGCGAGTATCGTCGAAGCTGAGATATTCCCAGGCCGAAGTTTGTTGCAGCAATTTGCGCACCAATTGATTATTTAAGCCATGACCCGATTTAAAGCCACGAAAAGCACCGATTAAATTGGCACCCAATAAATATAAATCGCCGATAGCATCTAAGGCCTTATGGCGCACAAATTCATCGCAATAACGCAAACCATCTTCATTTAAAACACGGTATTCATCGACCACAACGGCGTTTTCTAAGCTGCCACCTAAGGCTAAGTTTTTAGAACGCAGATATTCATAATCAGACACAAAGCCATAAGTACGCGCACGACTGATTTCACGGCTATAAGAATTTTGTGAAAAATCGATAGAAATAATCTGATCTTGTGGCTTAAATAAAGGGTGTTTGTATTCAATTTCAAAATCGACCCTAAAACCATCGAAAGGTTCTAAGCTGGCATATTTATAATCTTTGCTGCCACGCTGTCCTTCTTCTATAAACACTTTTTCCTTGATGCGTATAAACTTTTTAGCCGCATTTTGCAGCTCTATGCCCGCCGATTGTATAAGGAAAACAAAAGGAGCGGAACTGCCATCCATAATGGGTAATTCAGGGGCGTTGACTTCAACATACGCATTATCTATACCCAGCCCAGCCAAAGCGGACATGAGGTGTTCTACTGTAGAAATACGCGCTTTGCCTTGTACCAGCGTGGTGGCTAACATGGTATCGCCCACAGTTTCAGCCTTTGCTGGAAAGATAACCACTGGATCTAGATCAGTACGTATAAAGACTATACCCGTGTGTACAGGAGCAGGCCGCAACGTTAAGTAGATCTTCTTGCCTGTGTGTAAACCCACACCCGTGGCTTGAATAATATGCTTTAATGTTCTCTGCTTTATCATATTTATGTTTTCCAACATTTATTAATGTAATTAACACGATATTATCATATTTTCTATTAGAATCAAAGTATAACGAAATTTTGTCATCCTCGACAGGCCTCACGGCCGGTCGAGGATAGCATGGCTCTAAATTAGTTAACTTCTTCAGGCTTACGTAAAAATGCAGGGATATCTAAATAGTCGGCTGGATCGCGTTGTTTAGCGTCGGCTGCAGACTGTTGCGCTGCGGCTGGAGCATTCGGTTTACGCATTGGACTCGCTGCGGTATTGGCGTTGTTAAACGCAGCTGCTTTTTGTCGCAATATGGCTGGGCGATCTAAACGGTTATAATCAACACTGCCATCGTTACGCAGATGTTGGTAATAGTTCATTGTATTACCTTGGGCTGCATGACCACGCGCGTCGCCACCCACACCACGTTCATCACGACCACCGCCTAAACCAGTAACCACTAAGGTCACACGCATTTCATCTTTCATTTCTGGATCGATAACAGTACCCACAACCACAGTTGCATTTTCACAGGTAAAGTCTTTGACCGCTTCACCGACTTCTTCGAATTCGCCAATCGACATATCCAAGCCCGCGGTGATATTAACCAACACCCCTTTGGCGCCTTGTAAATGTACGTCTTCCAACAAGGGACTGGAGATAGCAGCTTCTGCCGCTTGTCTAGCACGATTATCGCCAGTGCCTATGCCCGTACCCATCATCGCCATACCATTGGCTGACATAACGGTACGCACGTCGGCAAAGTCTACGTTAATTAAACCAGGGCGTGTGATCAATTCGGAAATACCTTGCACCGCACCAAATAACACATTATTAGCGGCTTTAAAAGCGTTCAACAAAGTCATGTTCTTGCCTAAGACGCTCAGCAATTTATTATTAGGAATGATGATCAAAGAATCTACATTAGGGTACAATTGTTGTATCCCTTCTTCGGCAATTTGCGCACGCTGCTTGCCTTCAAACATAAAAGGTCTGGTCACCACAGCAACGGTTAAAATACCCATTTCTTTTGCTAAACGCGCAATAACCGGCGCAGCACCTGTACCCGTACCACCACCCATACCGGCCGTAATAAATACTAAATCCGTATCGGCTAAAAATTCACGTATTTGTTCGCTGTCTTCTTCAGCCGCTTGTCGTCCTATAGCAGGATCAGCCCCTGCACCTAAGCCTTTAGTAATTTGATCGCCCAATTGTATGGTACGCGTTCTGCAATCTATGAGTGCTTGCGCATCGGTATTGGCACATGCAAATTCTACACCTTCTAGATGGCTGTCTAACATAGACTTCACGGCATTACCGCCGCCACCACCTACACCAATCACGCGGATTACAGCTCCATGTGTACTTTTATTATCTGTAGCAAACATATTTTATTCCTCTATAGTTAGTCATCACTTTTCAATATTTATAAATTACCTTGAAACCACTGACGCATACGCGACCACACATTGCCACTACCGGAAGTTATAGTGCTAGTTTGCCCAGACAATTGCCGCCTGTAACCATGCACCAACAAACCTACACTGGTAGCGTAAATAGGATTATGCGTCACATCTGGGAAACCGCTGATATTTTGCGGCATGCCCAAACGCACTGGCACCTGAAAAATCGATTCAGCTAAATCTAATGCGCCTTGAATTTTAGCACCGCCGCCAGTTAGCACCATACCTGCAGCCAACAAATGCTCCAGACCACTGCGTCGCAATTCAGCTTGTATCAATGAAAAAATTTCGTCATAACGCGGTTCTATTACTTCCGCTAAACTACGGCGCGATAAATGACGGCCACCGCGCTCGCCCACCGTAGGTACTTCGATGAGATCGTTGGCATTGGCAAAACTTGCCATAGCACAACCATATTTAATTTTAATGGCTTCCGCTGCTTTAGTAGGTGTGCGCAATGCCAAAGCGATATCGTTAGTGACTTGATCGCCTGCAATAGGAATAACCGCTGTATACCGTATGGCGCCATCGCTGAAGATAGCAATGTCCGTCGTACCACCACCTATATCCACTAAACAGACACCCAATTCTCTTTCATCTTCCGTGAGCACGGCATCACTAGAAGCCAATTGTTCTAAAATGATATCTGCCACTTCTAAATTACAACGACGCACACATTTCACAATATTTTGTGCTGCCGAAACCGAACCGGTAACCATGTGCACTCTAGATTCTAAACGTACTCCAGACATACCTATAGGTTCGCGTATGCCTTCTTGATTATCGATGATAAATTCTTGTGGTAGAACATGAATGATTTGTTGATCGGCAGGAATAGCCACCGCTTTGGCGGCATCGATGACGCGCTCTACATCGGAGGACATCACTTCGCGACTGCGTATGGCGACTATGCCATGAGAATTCATGCCGCGTATATGGCTACCGGCAATGCCGACAAATACTGCATTGACTTTGCAACCAGCCATTAGCTCGGCTTCGTCTACCGCTCTTTGTACCGATTGTACAGTTGCTTCTATATTTACCACCACGCCACGCTTTAAACCACGTGAGGGTGCTGTACCAAAACCGATCACTTCGATCACGCCTTCAGCGTTGACTTCACCGACTATGGCTACAATTTTAGTTGTGCCTATGTCTAGACCGACGATCAATTTAGATTCTTTTGGTTTGGGCATTCCAATTATTCTCCGTCTTAAGCGACTCGCTCTTGATTGTCGATTAGAATAACAAAATTCCGAGCAAAAAACTAGCTTATTGGGCTATTTTTATGATGGTCTGTAGACATTAGGTTGGGCTCACTTTACTATCGCTACGCCAACCTATTGCCATGCCATTCTCATAACGCAAATCCACATAAGCGATACGATTTGCTTTGTCTACTAATTCAAGAGGATAAGTTCTAACGAAACGATGTACACGTTGTTGTAAATCTTTATCGCCCAAATTTAAAACAATTCCATTGCTTAAGACCACGACATACTCTCGTTCGCTAGTTTCATTGAGTGCTTGAATACTTAAGGCTTCCGTTGCTAAATCTGCTTTAAATGCATAATAAAGTTCCAATACTGCGGGCGCATCATTTTGCGCGCTGCTTAATTCCGGTAAAGATGCTGCTGCAATTGAAATGTGCGGTTGGTAGATAACACCATTGTCTAACAAATATGCATTTTTATTCCATCTAGCCACCGTATCATGCATACTGAGTTTAATGAGTAGATTATCCGGCCAAGTTTTTTCAACTACTGCTGTTTTTATCCACGGTAATTGCAACAGATCCGCTTGAATGCCATTGACATACGCACGAAAAAATCCGTGGCGCAAATGCGGCGATACAGCACTGCGTATGGCATTTTCATCTACAACCGTATTACCATGCTGAACGATCACGTGGCGAACTGGAAACTTTGGTAACATAAAAAAATAAATTGCCACACTCAGGATGCAAGCGGAGAGTATGGCCAGACTTAGACCACGTTTTAGTAAGGGCTTCGTTTGTTTTGAACCTTTTTTAACCGCACCCGCCTTACTGCGGCGCCACTGACGTTTATCGTCACTCCATCTCATATTATAACCCTAGGATTGAACTTGAAAAGGAGTATATACCGATTACAGTTGTAGATGCGAGATCAATGCGGTTATAATGCCTCTAGAACCAAGGAGGCTTTAACATGGATAATAGTGTTACCACCCCGCTAAAACGGCATCGTTTACACTACTTTGAACTAGGCCATAGCAAGTACTTATATCTATTAAGCAATCTACTGCCCGTAGCGGCAACAGCACTTATCTTCTTTTTACCCTACTATTTTGTCAGCACATTGCAATTTAGCTTATTACAAGCCGGTTTGCTGATGTCCTGTTACGGTATAGGTATTTTCATGGCCATACTCTTAACGCCTTATTTGAGTCTACAGTATGTCCCCAGAAAAATTATTTTATTTGCGCTACTTACAAACTGCATTGCCCTAAGCCCTTTGTTGTATGCAAAAACGTCTCTGCTTTTAAGTTTTAGCTTAGCCTTGCTGGGTTTTGCGGGTTATCTCTTTAAAAACAACCACCCCCATTTGCTGTTACAACAAGCTGAAGATGAAGACTATACTCAGACAAAAATCTTACAACAATCTTATATAGCATCGAATATAGGTTTAGGCTTGGCGATGTTAATCATAGCTATTTTTGACATCAACAATTTTAAGGCATTATTTATTACTGCCATCGTTTTAAATGCGTTGCCTTTGTTTTTTCTGCCTAGAGATGTGAATACCCCTAGGCCTATCTGTTTTAACGCCCATCCCACCCCCACACTTTTTTCATTGCTACTATTATTTTTAGGCGGCCTACTGTTAAGCCAATTCACTGCCACCTATGGCATTTATTTATGCTTACAATACCCTCATGTGGGGTTAACAGCCATGGCAATTTTTATGCTGACGAATGTGTTTATCGTCAGCTGGCTGCAAAAACCCATGTTAGCTATTTTTAATCGCGGCAGCAAAGTATTGCATGCGGGCTGTGGAGTATTATTAATAGGCTTAGGGTATTATATTATTAGTCTGGCACATATATTTACGCTCGTTATTTTAAGTGCCATGATCATAAGCTTAGGCGAATTATTTTTCATCAGCAGTTTACATTATTTATGTAAGCGGTTTTTTCAAGGCACATTGGCTGTGAGTTTAATCGTAGGCGCGAGCCTAAGCGCTTATTTGTATCAATTTTTCGGGGCTAATATTTTGTGGCAGAGTTGCGCTTATGTCGGTATAGCGTGTTTTGTTTTGGCGCTGATCTATTGCGCTTTACAGCGAATGAGTTCATATCTAATCAAACTTATGCGTGTAGTTAAACCTAGAGCGGAATCGTTATAGTTCAAACTGGCCGGGTCCTGTCCCGGCGACCTCCCCGTCGTGCTCGTGCCTGCGCGCGGCCGGGGGCCCCATTCGCCGGGACACCCAGCCATACCTATCGCACTTTGTATCAAGCGAATTCATATCAACATAATATTCCGAGGGTCGTTTGTAGGAGCGACTCGTGAATCGCCCTGAAACGTAGCGCATTGATATGACAAACTCACTATAAAGCGCAATCGTTATGGGTGAACACAATAGAAAAAATTTAACGGAAAAAGCTTGACACACTATTTGTAATGCTGTACCATTACAAAATTACAGCTGAGGGGTACTATGACAGACGATAACTGGTTGAAATTTTTAGAATTTTGTGCCAAAGAACGGGATGTGAACCGTTTGGGGCAATTTTTAGACCTGTTTTTAACCCACGAAGAGCGGCAAAGCATAGCCACGCGTTTATGTATCGTAAGGGCTCTACTGGCAGAAGAATTGACGCAACGAGAGATAGCACAACAATTCAATGTCAGTATCGCTAAGATCACCCGCGGCTCTAATGAGTTGAAACGTTTGACGACGGAACAACGGCACGCATTGAAGATATTGTTGGAAAAATAGAGGAAACGCAACATGAAACGTATACTAACTTACTTAAGTTTAATCAGCCTATTATTGCTCACAGCTTGCGGCAACAAACATACTACTGCCAGCAGTAGCGCGCCTAAACCCATTCAAATTGGTATCATCATTCCTATAGAACACCCCGCCATGGATGAAATCACGCGTGGTTTTGAAGAAACGCTGACAGCCGATCTAAAGCAACCTATAGAATTTCAAGTCATGCGTGCTCAAGGCGATGTGAATTTACAACGTTCCATGATCTTACAATTGCAAAATAAAGGCGTAGATCTCTACGCGCCTATCGCCACACAACCCACAGAAATGACAGCGGCAATGATTCATGATCGCCCCATCGTAGGGGTTGCTGCTTTATTGCCGGAGAGCACTCGAGCAAAGAGTCAATTAGCTTTAGTAGACGATGAAATTACTCCTACGCAAATCATCCAATTTATACATGCTATTTATCCTGCAAAAACACAATTGACCTTGGTCTATAGCAACAACGATAAAATGACACCACAAGTAGACGAAGCCGTTGCCGCAGGAAAAACATTAGGCATACAGGTTGATAAACGTATGATCACCGCGTTGCCCGATCTCTACAGTATCGCGCAATCCTTATCCCCACAAACACAGGGCATTTTGGTATTAAAAGATGTATTGGTGGTCAGCGGTATCGCTACCCTATCGCAAACCGCAAGCCAGAAACACATTCCGTTGATCAGCGCCGATGACGGCTCAGTGCAAAATGGCTCAGGCTTTGCTTTGGGTGTGAAAGAATATCAAATCGGTGTAGAAGGCGCTAAGGTAGCCGAGCAAATCTTGCAAGGCACTCCCGCAGCAACGATCCCCACAGTGAAAATGACGAAGCTCTCCGTATTCATCAATACCAAAGCCCTAACCGCACAAGGACAAGATATCGCTGCGATTGAAAAAGAAGCGGCTAAAGATCACTACGCCATTGTCGATGTGACAAATCAACCTGTAGGGGATCTTAAATGATTGCCTTATTGCTGGCAACACTTACCCAGTCTTTAACCTTAATTCCGTTGGCCTTGGGTATTAATTTAAGTTATACCTTATTGCGCGCCACCGACATGACCATCGATGGCAGCTTTGTTTTAGGCGCAGGCGTATTTGCGCAATTGGTTACAATGGGAATATCGCCCATACTCGCTTTTTTAGTGGCCTTAAGCTGCGGTGCAATAGCCGGTGCTTTTACCGCCTTTCTACAAAATGGCGGCAAGGTAGATCCCTTATTAGCCGGTATTCTAACTTCATTTATTTTATACAGTGTGAATATGGCGATTATGGGCCGCCCCAATATTAATTTACTCAGCACGCCTACTTTATTCAGCGGTGCTTTTGCACATAGCACAACCCTAGGTTGGTTCAGTGTGGCCTTGGTGGTAGGGTTATTGGTCATTGCTTTTTATATTTTATTACAAAGCCGCCTAGGTTTGTGTTTACGCGCCTTTGGCGATAACCCGGCGTTGTTATCGCGTCAGGGCTATAATGTAACCTATTTGCGCATCACTGGTTTTAGTTTAAATAATCTATTGGCTGCGGCCTCCGGTGCCATCACGGCACAAATCATCGGTTATGCCGACATAGGCATGGGCGTAGGGATGACCTTAATCGGCATAGGTGCCATCGTTTTAGGGCAACACCTTATTTTACCTTTCATTAAAAAACATTATTTACGCGCAGGCAGCGAATTATTGGCTGCCTTCATCGGCATTGCCCTGTATTTCTTTATTTTAAATGGCTTGTTGCGCTTTAATATTAACCCTATTTATTTAAAATTACTGTTAGGCGTTTTATTAGCTTTGTTTTTACGTACCGCTACGCGAAAAGTGAGTCTATCATGAACCGTAACAACTTTCTCATCTACAAGTACCGCAAAGCACAGATTGGGATGCAGGTTGTCCGTAATTTTGAAGTGAAAAAGCGGAGTTTATATGGGCATAAATGAGCATTTTTCAGTGAAAAATTACGGGCAAGATGCGCCCAATATGGGCTTTTGTCGAAAAAGACGTGAGGAATTACCATGAGCCCATTGTTGCAATTTGAACATATCACCTTAAAGCATCCGTCATTGGAACGCCCCATACTCGAAGACATTAATTATACGGTGCAAAAAGGCGATTGCGTGGTAGTATTGGGTGCTAATGGTTCAGGAAAAAGTTCCTTATTAAAATTATTAGATGGCCGTTATAGAACTAATGATGGAAAAATCATTTTAAAAAATAAAAATATTCTGTCATTATCGTCACGGACTCGCGCGCATTGCATACATACCTTAACGCAAAGTGCACAAGACAATCTTTTTTTAGACTTAACCATTTTTGAGAATTATCAACTCATACAGAAAAGAAATAAGGCCGACGCAATAGATTCTTTGGCCGATTACTTACAAGCCTTTAACCCCAATTTAGCGGCTAAGCTCGATGTGTTGGTAGCACGCTTATCGGGGGGTGAGCAACAGGCCCTGGCTTTGGCCCTAGCGGTGTTGTATCCGCCGGAGATTTTATTGTTGGACGAACACACGAGTGCCTTAGATCCTAAAACCGCTGAACATTTAATGGCATTAACAGCACGCATCATTCACGAGCGTCATATTACAGCGTTATTAACAACACATAATGTGAACCATGCCTTAACATACGGCGATCGTATTTTAGCGCTCAAAGAAGGGTTCGTGCACGATTGTATTGAACGCAATGATAAACAGAATTTGACGGCAGAAATGTTGATGGCAAGATGTTATTAAAGCCCCGCATCCCCCAACCCCTGACGCACTAAAACTGGCGTAGACTGGGTTGCATCGATCACTGTCGTTGCCGTTAATGAACCCGGGCCGCCGTCTATGATCAAATCCACATGATGTTGCAATTTTTCCCGCATATCTTCAGCATCCGTCAACGGCAAATCTTCTCCAGGTAAAGTTAAAGTCGTTGCCAATAAAGGTTCTGCTAACAATGACAATAAATGCTGGCAAATAGGAGAATCGGGAATACGTAAGCCTATGGTTTTACGTTTAAGATGTAATAAGCGATTGGGCACTTCGCGACTAGCCGTTAAAATAAAAGTAAATGGCCCCGGCGTTAAGCTTTTTAACAAACGAAAAGTGCTATTTTCAATTTTGGCATAACTGCCTACGGAAGATAAGTCTTTGCACAACAGAGTCATTAAATGGTTAGGGTCTAAACGGCGTATTGTGCGGATGCGATCCAACGCCGCCTTATCGCCTAAATGGCACGCTAGTACATAACTAGCGTCGGTAGGCAAAGCGATGACCGCACCTTCGTGGATCATTGCTACGGCTTGCTTTAATAAGCGGTCTTGTGGGTTATCTGGGTGTACAGTAAAAAATTGCGTCATATCTCTATCCTCTTCGCATTTGATTCTTAGGCTTTGTTGCCTTCGCCCATCTCGCCTAAAAATCAACTGCTATGAGGATAGCTCTATTTAACTTTTAGCACGTAAGCTCGCCACGGCGATATATAAGGCAGCATATCGATATGGCCTATAATCTCAAATCCACCCTCAATAAATTCTGCTTCCATTTCTTGTACATTAAAGAAATGGCGATCGCCTTTACGCTCAGCTGTATCACTATTTTTACCCTCGCGTATCTTATGTTTTGTATTACTGTAGTAACGCATACTGTTCTGGCTCCACAGCGATACCACAACCGTATCACGCGCCACACGCTGAAAAGAGTGATACATGGCTAAGCGGTAATTTTTATCATTGATGTGGTGTAATAAGCGCATACAAAAAACGCTGTCTACTGATTTATCTGGCAATTCAATTTCAGTTGCCGTAGAAAGCATGCACATCACATGCGACAGAATATTGGAGGGAGTCATTTCCTTGGCCACTTGCAGCATGCCGGCCGATTTATCTGCTGCACTAATTTTCATAGCCCCAGTTGCAATCATGGCGGGCCACAGACGGCCAAAGCCACACGGTAAATCTAATATAACCTTAGGGTTCCCAGCCATGCGCGCAGCACGCTTTATCATTAAGCCCTCGAGCCAAGTCGTAAGATGTCTTCTAGCGGATTGATGTTTGATGTAATAACTTTTCGCATGTTCGTAAGAATATTTACCTTCAAAAGGTAATTCGTGCTTTTCCATTTTTTCATCCGCTTTGCATCTATCGAATAAAAAACGCCCTAGTTTACATCAAGCAAACTAGGGCGTCCAGACGTAACCAGTACTATTCAGCAGAATTGTCGCTGTTATTGGTACTGTTGTCAGTGTCAGTGCCATTGCTATTGTCACCGCTGTTATCACTACCGTTCATGTTGCTGTTATCAGCACCACTGTTGTCGGTTGTGCTTTGATCAGCGGAAGGAGCAGCAGGAGCAGCAGGTGCTGGAGCAGCAGGTGCGGCTGCAGCTGCAGTCGTATCGCTGTTTGAAGCATCAGTACTCGTGGATTGATCAGCTTGCGTTGATTGATCCGTTTGCGCTGCATTTGGATCAGTGGAATCGGTGCTACTGCTACCGCTGCCGCCACAAGCTGCTAATCCAAGACCCACTACCAAGGCTAACACACCTAAGCCTAGTTTTTTCATTAATTAAATCTCCATCGATGTTGACTAAACCACTGCACCTAAAACGTCACACCTTTTTCAAGAATGTGAGTACATTATACACATTCTTAAGGATCTAGATTCCAAGGGTAACCCCTTACGCACAGCATGATATTTTCTACCAAGAAAAAAACCCCACAGACTAAAAAATCTACAAGACCATTTCCTTTGGAAGCATTCCTGGATTGTATGCTAACGCGCCACTTAAGCAGCGCCTTGATAAATCCAAGGCACAAAATTAGCATATCCTAAGATAAGCTACAAGCATTTATTCCTCTGGTCTTTCACAAAATATAATTTTTTTGACAAATTGTTTAAAAAGAATACTATTCTTAACTTTACACAAGCCCCTTTTACTCTGTTTGCAGAATATGTTAGATTGGATACATTATTTTGCCCCATATAACTCGTTCAAACTTAAGGACAAACGATGACAATTTGCTCACATTTTAAACTAAACTCCATTGCCTTCGCTGCAGCTTTATTGCTGCCTATAGCCAGCTTTGCTGCCGATAGTACTACGGCCAATACCGATAATACTGTTAATGCCGTAAACCTGCCTGTAGGCCCTAATAATGGCCACCCACAAGCACCTCTTATCATTCCTCCTGCACCGACTATAGATGCAAAAGCGTATATCCTCCTCGATGCCAGCAGTGGTAAAATTCTAGGCGCCAATAACGCTGACGTAAAACTGCCACCCGCTAGCTTAACGAAATTAATGACCCTATACATCACTTTTAACGCTTTGGCCAATGGACAAATCCATTTAGATGATAAAGTTCCTGTCAGCAATAAAGCATGGCAGACCGGTGGTTCGCGTATGTTTATCAAACCCACTGATACCGTTACCGTACGCGAGCTGATACAGGGCATCATCGTTGATTCTGGTAATGATGCTTGTGTGGCCATGGCAGAGTTTATCGGCGGCAGCGAAGATGCTTTCACCGATCTTATGAACCAACAAGCGGCGCGTTTGGGCATGAACAATTCTCATTTCACCGATTGCAATGGCTTACCGGATCCAAACCATTATTCGTCGGCGCACGATATGGCTATTTTAGCGCGCGCCATCATTATGCAATTTCCTGAATATTACAAAGGCTTTTCACAAAAAGAATTTACTTACGCAGGCATTACCCAACAAAATCGTAATCGTTTGTTGTGGCGTTATCCTAACACCGATGGTTTGAAAACAGGCCATACGGATGCAGCTGGCTATTGTTTAGTAAGTTCTGCTAAACAAGGGGATACTCGTTTTATCGCTGCCGTATTTGGTGCGCCTTCTGATAATGCGCGCGCTGAAGACAGTCAAGCTTTATTAACGTATGCCGCACGTTTTTATGAAACCAAAAAACTCTACAACGCTAATCAAGTACTAGGTCAAATACGCGTGTGGAAAGGCAGCGATAAAATAGTCGACGTAGGCCTGAGCGCTGATACCTATTTAACGATCCCTGCCGGACGCATCAATAAGATCAGCACACAAACTATGTTACCGAGTAAAATAAATGCGCCTATACAAAAAGGACAAGTATTGGGTAAGGTTTCTGTTTTACTCGACAACAATACGCTGGCTGAATATCCTTTGGTCGCATTAAAAGCCGATCCTTTAGGGAGCTGGTGGACACGTATGGTCGATAGCGTTAGTGCTACCGTACACGGTTTGTGGTCGAAGAAAACACAAGAACTTTAACATATGAGTGTAAACGGTACGGATGAAAAACCGCTGCTCACATTTCCCTGCCGCTATGTGCTGAAAATTACGGCCATAGCGGCTGAGATTACGCTAGAAGCATTATTAGCTATCGTGAAACCTTATGTGCCCTCAATAACCGCAGCTGATGTTGCTGTGAAAAATAGTAGCCAAGGCAAGTATGTATCCTTTTCCGTTAGTTTTATGGCACAGAGCCAGGAACAATTGGATGGCCTTTATAAAGATTTGACAGCACGTAAAGAATTTGTGTTTGTGTTGTGAGTCGTTCCGTTTCCTAGGATACGGGTCCTGTATGGGCGGCTCGTGAGCCGCCCGAATAGATCTCTGAATGTTTTAGATTGTTCGCATCTTCAAGTAAGATTGGTATATACTAACCCTATCGCTGCCCATCATAATGGCAGACCCATTCAGTTTCAACGAGGAGGATATACTATGTTTTACGGGATTATCATTGCGGTTATAGCCATACTGCTATTTTCTATGTTCAATATATTAATGGAATACGAGCGTGGCGTTATCTTTATGCTGGGCCGTTTTTGGAAGGTCAAAGGTCCTGGACTCATTATCCTCATTCCTGGTATACAACGCATGGTAAAAATAGGCTTACGTACCGTCGTCATGGATGTGCCCAGTCAAGACGTCATTTCTCGTGATAATGTGTCGGTCAAAGTCAACGCAGTGGTTTATTTTCGCGTCGTTGAGCCCGACAAAGCGCTCATTCAAGTAGAAAATTATTATGAAGCCATCAGTCAATTAGCACAAACCACTTTGCGCTCCGTTTTAGGGCAACACGAATTAGATGAGATGCTGTCAGAGCGCGAAAGATTGAATGCCGATGTGCAAAAAATATTGGATGGACAGGCGAATGCTTGGGGCATTAAGGTCGCTAATGTAGAAATCAAACACGTAGACTTAGATGAAAGCATGATCCGCGCCATTGCTAAACAAGCAGAAGCCGAGCGCGAACGTCGCGCCAAGGTCATTCATGCCGAAGGTGAATTTCAAGCTTCGGCACAATTAACCAAAGCCGCGGAAGTATTGGCCGCACAGCCTCAAGCCATACAATTGCGTTATCTGCAAACCTTATCGGATATAGGACAAACCAATAGCACCATGATTGTGTTTCCGATCCCGATGGAAATGCTCAAAGCCTATCAAGCGGCTCTTCCGACTACGCCGCAGAAATAGTGACTCACATACCTACAAGTGTTCTCTAGTCGCCGCAAATTGGATCTGTGGCCAGCGCTCTATGGTTAAGGATAAATTCACTGAAGAAGGGGCTAAATAGGTTAAGTTATCGGCGCCGTCTAGGGCTAAATTCATATGCGCCTTTTCTTTGAATTGTTGTAAGATTTTGTCATCGTCACAATGCACCCAGCGTGCGGTATACACGGTAATGGGTTCGTAACTACAATCCACATTGTATTCATGCTGCAATCTATAGGCCACTACATCAAATTGTAAAATACCGACCGCGCCTAAGATTAAATCATTGGTATGCAAGGGTCTAAACACTTGGGTTGCGCCTTCTTCCGATAACTGCAATAAACCTTTTTGCAAGGCCTTCATCTTCAAAGGATCGCGCAAACGCACGCGCTTAAACAATTCCGGTGCAAAATACGGAATGCCCGTAAATTGTAATGCCTCGCCACTGGTAAAGGTATCGCCTATTTGAATGGTGCCGTGATTATAAATGCCGATGATATCACCTGCATAAGCGCTATCGGCCTGGCTACGCTCGCCCGCCATAAAAGTTAAGGCATTGCGCAGGGGTAACATTTTTTGCGTGCGCGCTTGATAGACTTTCATGCCGTTTTCATACTGACCCGAACAAATGCGTAAGAAAGCGATGCGATCGCGGTGTTGCGGATCCATATTGGCTTGGATCTTAAACACAAAGCCCGAAAAAGTTTCTTCATCGGCGGCTACTAAACGCGTCGTTGTTTCGCGCCATTGCGGTGGCGGCGCCCATTCCACAAAGGCATCTAATAATTGCTGTATACCAAAATTGTTGATCCCCGAGCCGAAAAACACCGGCGTTTGCTTGCCGCTTAAATAGGCTTCTTTGTCAAAGGCATGGCTTGCGCCTTGCACCAAATCCATTTCTTCCCTAAAACGTGCCGCATCTTGCTCGCCTATAACTTCGTCTAATAAAGCATTGTCTAAACCATCGACTATGGCCATCTCCTGAATGCGATCGCCTTTGGTGCTTTGGTATAAATAAATTTTGTCTTCTAATAAATGATAAATACCGCGAAAGGCACGACCCATGCCTATAGGCCAAGTAATGGGCGCACATTCAATTTGCAAGGTTTGTTCAATTTCATCTAATAAGGCAATAGGCTCTAAGCATTCTCTATCAAGTTTGTTGATAAAGGTAAAAATAGGCGTTTGCCGCAGCCTACAAATTTCTAACAACTTTACCGTGCGCTCTTCCACACCCTTCGCGCCATCGATGACCATAAACGCTGAATCAACCGCAGTTAGAGTGCGATAGGTGTCTTCGGAGAAATCTTCATGCCCGGGGGTATCCAACAGATTAATGATGGCTTCTTTATACGGAAATTGCATCACCGAAGAGGTCACAGAAATACCGCGCTCTTGCTCCAGTTTCATCCAATCGGAAGTGGCGTGACGCGCTGATTTGCGGCCCTTAACAGTACCCGCTAATTGAATCGCACCCCCGAACAATAATAATTTTTCGGTTAAAGTGGTTTTACCCGCATCCGGGTGAGAAATGATGGCAAAGGTTTTACGCTTTTTGACTTGGTCTTGTAATGTCATTTCTTTTTAATCCACAAACCATATACCAGTGCATCTTCAAACACACCGCCGCCATCGTCGTAATATTTATCTTTGATGCTGATTTGTGTGAAACCAAATTTTTTATACAACGCCTGCCCCGCTAGATTATTAGGACGCACTTCCAACACCATCCACGCCACACCTTCTTTTAAGGTTTCATCTAAACAATGTTGTAAGAAGAAAGTGCCATAACCTTGTCCATGTAAAGCGATATCTAGCCGAAAATTTAACAAATGACATTGGTGTAAAGATAAAACATAAATGGCATATCCCATCACCTCGCCATTGACCAACAGGCTCCAACATTTAAAACCTACATTAATACAATCGTGCATGATCTTTTCAGACCATGGCGTAGGGTTGGTGCTGTTTTCTATACGCATCACGGCGGGTATGTCCTCGGGGAGCATCGGCCGTATTATTACATCGCTTTCTTTTAACATATTCTTACTCAATCAACTTTTTGAACTATTTAAAACATTCACAGAGCTATTCGAGAGGGCGGGGCGCGGGCCCCCCCTCCATAAAAAAATATTTCATACGCATCCACGCGTCATCTACAAATTTAGTCATATAATTACGGATACCATCGGGGAATAGCACTAAACAACGGCTATCTTTAGGCAGGCTAGGCGCTACTTGCAACGCTGCCCACAATGCCCCACCCGAAGAACCCCCTGCCAAGATGCCTTCTTCGCGGATCAAACGTCGCGCCATCAAAAAAGAATCTTTATCGTTGATTTTAACATATTCATCGATTAAATCATTATCCAGTACTTCAGGGAAAAAATCATATCCTATGCCTTCTACTAAATAGGATTTAACTTCCGTGCCACCGCCTAGTATAGAGCCATAGGGATCAACGCCTATAATCTTGATATGCGGATACTGTTTTTTTAAACGGCGCGCAACACCCGTCACCGTGCCACCCGTACCGACTCCCATGACCACCATTGCTAGATTGTCACCAAAATCATCGATGATCTCCTGAGCCGTAAAACGCTCATGTACATCCGGATTTGCGGGATTAGAATATTGATCTAAGATATGTGCATTGGGAATTTCTTTCTGCAACCGTTTGGCCAAAGAAATATGGCTATCCGGCGAATCCCAAGCGGCTTCCGTAGGCGTTCTATAAATCTTTGCACCTAAGGCTTCCAAAGTGACTTGTTTTTCATGGCTCATCTTTTCGGGCATGGTGATGATAATATTATAACCTTTAACCGCGCTCGCTAAAGCCATCCCTATGCCCGTATTACCCGAAGTGGGTTCAATCAACGTATCGCCAGGTTTAATGTGCCCTGCTTTTTCCGCTTCTTCCACCATATAATAGCCTATGCGATCTTTGACAGATCCGCCCGGATTAAAAAATTCGCATTTGCCATACAATTCACAGTTTAAATCTGAACCTATGTGATTCAACCGCACACTGGGTGTACGCCCTATCGTTTCCAAAATATTATTGTATAACATAGCTTACCTCTGTCGTTCCAACTTCTTATCCACAATGTGATACACTTTTTCCAAGCGTTCTGCCAAGCGCATATCATGGGTCACCATAATCAAACTGGTTTTATACGCGCGATTTAATTCTACAAACAGCTCATACACTTTTTCAGCGGTGCGTTGATCCAAATTGCCTGTAGGTTCATCCGCTAAAACGCAGGCCGGCTTTTTAACCAAAGCACGCGCAATGGCAGTACGTTGGCGTTCGCCGCCCGATAATTCGCCTATACGATGATGCAGCCTATGTGCCAAACCTACTTTTTCCAGTATATCTGCGGCTTTTTCTTCGGCCGCTGCTGGTTTTTCACCCGCAATCAATAAAGGCATACACACATTTTCTAAGACATTAAATTCCGGCAGCAAATGATGCAGTTGATATACAAAGCCCACTTTTTCATTGCGCAAGTGGCAGCGTTGCACTTCGGATTGTTGATTCCATTCTTGACCTTCTATACGCACTTCGCCTGCCGTGTATTTATCCAAACCGCCCAATAAATGCAACAAGGTACTTTTGCCTACACCGGAAGCGCCTATCACCGCTACTAATTCGCCCGCCGCCAGCGTCAAATTCACGTCTTTTAAAACTTCTACCTTAATCTGCCCGTCTTGATATGTTTTACCCAAGCCGCGCGCTTCCAGTACTATGTTGTTATTCATAACGCAAGGCCTCCACTGGATGAGTTTTAGATGCGCGCCATGCCGGATATAAATTCGCTAGGAAACTCATGATGACGGCAATCACGCAAATACGCAGCACGTCGCTCGCCATAATTTCTGATGGTAAATAATCTACGTAAAACACGCCGGATGTCAGTAATTGCAGATGAAACACATGTTTCACCAGTAAATACAATTGCGTCACATGCATAGAAAGCAGAATCCCACACAATAAACCGATAAACGTCCCCAGCAAACCAATCATGCTCCCTTGTACCATAAAAATGGCCATAATCTGTCGTGGCGTAGCGCCTAAGGTACGCAAGATAGCGATGTCGCTGGCTTTATCTGTGACCGTCATCACCAAACTAGACACTAAATTAAAAATGGCAACCGCAATGATTAAAAATAAAATCACCGCCATCATCGTTTTTTGCAGCGCTAAGCCCTCGAAGAAGGAACCATACTCCGTGGTCCAATCGGAAAATACGTAATTTTCAGGAAATACATTCGCCAGCTGATTTTCCACCCATGGCGCTTGATAGGCATCTTTTAATTTAAAGCGCAAACCACTCACCGCATCGCCGGTATTGTAAAAGGTTTTGGCGTCATCTAGATGTATATACGCAAATTTATCGTTAAAACCAAAACCACTGCCCGCATCAAAAATACCGACGACGGTAAATCGTTTGGAGCGCGGGATGATACCAAAAGGCGTCATTGAAGCCACAGGTGATATAAGCAATATCTTGTCTCCAGGCACCACGCCCAAATTATTCGCCAGCTCCGAGCCCAAAATGACGCCGAAACCATGCGATTGTAAATCGTTGAGCTTCCCTACTACCATTTTGCTGCCGAGCTCCGATATCTTGGCTTCTAGATCCGGTAATACGCCAAAGACAAAGGCGCCGGACACTTGGCCATTGGCCGTCAACATGCTTTGGCCGCTCACATAAGGGGCGCTGGCGACTATATTGGGGTTGGTATCGGCCATCTTAGCCGCTTGTTGCCAGTCGGGTAAGAAATTGCTCTCTGTGCTCATGCTCAATTGCGTCGCCATGGAAAGTACGCGGTTTTTGATTTGGTCATTAAAGCCATTTAACACCGATAGCACCGTGATCAGCACGGTAATACCCAAAGCGATGCCTATGGTCGAGCTAATGGAGATAAATGAGATAAAATGGTTGCGCCTTTTGGCACGTAGATAGCGCAAACCGATAAAAAATGGTAATGATTTGTACATGGGTACTTTCTAGGCCTTTAAAAGGGCTTATCTTACCTCATTTTCGGGTAAAATTCAAAAAATGGGCAGTTTTGCCAATTGCTAAATCGACGATATAACCAAATCTTGCAACTGACTCATAGGAAGCTCAGTAACCTTGGCAACAAAAGATAGATCTAGTCCTTCGGCAATTAGATTCATAGCCACATCTAATTTACTTCTTAATATACCCTCTGCTCTTCCTTCTACTTTTCCTTCTACTCTTAACTGCTCGGCTAAAGTCATCATTTCAGCTCTTCCTTCTGCTTTCAACTGCTCGGCTAAAGTCATCATTTCTGCACCTCTTTCTTGACCAAATTCTTTGCTTACAAACTTTAAAAATGCTTCTTTACTCTTTAAGCGCCCACGGCTTAACGCATAGTGTAGCATAGTCCCTACTATTTTTTGACCCCCTTCTAATTGTTCTAATTTTTGACACTCTGCCACTATATTGTGTAACCAGGATAAAAGATCATTCATGGAAATGTATTTTAAAGCAAATTCCATAATGCCGGACCATACATGGCTTTTGATTTCTTCATCTTCTATAGTGCCCAAATCTAACAGCTGAAATGGTTGTAAAAAATAACGGTCGACTAAATCCCTAGGTGCATCTACCAAATCTTTAATATCCTTAGTATAAGGATAGAGTTCTTTGCCGTGATAAATGACTATAGGGTAAATCAACGGCAAAGGCTTTTTATAATTACGCCCTTTTTTGCCTTTTTGTGTCTCTAGATGTTGTTCCAGGAGATTGAGACTATATCGCAATATCTTTAATGGCATTAAACGCAATGGCTTGCTTTGATGTTCAATCAACAACGTTAAATAACAATCCTTACCCATCATTTTGGCTTTGTAGGATATATCTAATATCCCTTCATCACCGAACACATCAATATGTGAACGAGGTTGTAGCTCCATGTTGGTTAGGTCAGTTATTTTTAACATGTCTGCAGGTAGATATGAGTTAAAAATATCAGTTGCCACATTTTTGTCTGATAACATCGCACGAGTAAAAGTATCGTGTGTATAAATAATCGGTATATCATTTTGCATATGAGCTCCCCCATAGATGGCGCATTATTGGGGGAATATTTGAATTTGTTTTCTACAATGGCGAGTATATACTCCTCGTAGTAGAAAATGCAAATGCTGTTTATGTAGTTTTAATTTTTTAAGAAATAAGCTTTAATGGGTAGGTTATGTAAATAAAGCACGCACCGTACTGGATTTACCGTTTAAGGTGAGCTCTTCCTGACTGCAAGTTGGGAAGAATCTCTGGCTATTTTTTGAAGAACTGTCTGACTTTGACAACTCCCGGATTTTTCGATGATATTTACTGGCTAAACTCGGATCTATTGCTTGCAGTCTGTCTTGTAATACCCTGTATTCTAAAGTAACACCTTCCAGAGTTACTCTAGGAAGAACGCCTTGTTTTAATGCTTCGGCTACATATTGTTTCACTAATTCAGATACTTCTTTTTCGGATATAAAATCAGCGATGCTTATATCTAATATGGTTTTTTCCATTGCGTGCATAGACTCAACCATAGCTCCCACAGCCATAGCAATATCATCTGGTTTATGCCTATAGGCGGTGACACGGATATCTTCTTCGGGTATGGGCCTAGATTCGTCTATACCTGCCGTTGCAGTAAAAACCAATTCTGATCTATCAAAAACCTTAATGAAATTACAAGCTGTTGTATTATCACATTCATCTAACTCATCAGTAGCATCGGATTGTATATATTTTTTAACATCCCATCGTCCGCTCCTATCTGCAGATATTTTTTGCTCTACATTTTCTACTAAGCTTTGAAAATTACCTTTAGTGCCGCAACTAACAATAGACGGTGAGCGCAAAGGAGTGGATAGACCTACATTAGATCGCGGCTTTTCTCCTGATAAAAGACGGATCCCTAAATCCATCGGCGTTTTAGGCGCTAAATTACCTCTTGTTTTAGTTGAATTATCTTTTTTACTTGCGGCACATATCTTTTCCCCCAATTTCTCATACATTTTAGAGTCGGATTTTTCTCTAATGATAGCAAACAATCTAAAGGAAGAACTGGCTTTTTTCATTTTTTCAAAATGTCTTTTATTTTTAGT
>JBIPMB010000127.1:0-6308 GCA_044369355.1 Gammaproteobacteria bacterium
TCTTGACTTCCATTTATAAGCCCTAGTATTCCATCAAACACTAGTCCAAATATATTGTGTGTAGATATTAAACTTAAAATATAAGTTGGCATTTCAGCTAAAATTGTCATCGTGATATAAAATGCTGGGTTATCCCATATTACCTGCATAGCCTCTTTTGCTAATATCACCGTCACAAGAGCTGTAGCGGCAGGTATCGTTAGATCTCCTGCTAATTGAAATATAAGTTTTGCAATGGCGGTTCTGTTCATATCAAAACTGATACTTTCATCACGGTGTATAGCACTATTAACAAGTTCAGAGATATCACTCTTGCCAGACAGAATCTCAGGATTTTTTTCAATGGCACATAATAGTTGATATAACCTATCGTTGTAGATTCCTTTCTCTTCCCTCTGCTCTTTCTCAAGTGTTAAATGGTCCTGCAAAAAGTTACGTGATTTATTTACTAACCTTTTATAGCCATATACACCATAACCTAAATATGTACCAAGGGCAACGATCGAAAGAAATCTCTTTATTCCTGTATTATATGTTACTATGGCATAAATTGGAGATATACAAGTTAACACTGAAAAAATGCCTATAATTGCCGTTTTTATTTTATTATCTTTTCTATTGAAAAAGATTTCTGAAATATTTTTAGATTCTTCCAGGAAGAGATTGTCATACATAACATAACCACCATCTACTCCGACTGTAAAAACTATTCCAGCGGCAAATAAGATCTCAATTATTTCTCGTAATGCCCCAGGAGGAATAATGATGGCTGCACCCTCGCTTGGGGCAATCCATGGGACACCAGAAAGTAAACCATCACTAACGATCAAACAATTGATTACAGTTTTCCAACCAAATGAGTTTTTTTCTTCCAACAAAAAATTTCCTTTTTGTATCTCAGAAAGAAATCCTTCGATAGATCTTGCCATATTACGACCATAACTATAATCTGAATTCGTATTGACTGAAAATAAAGGGGTTTCTTCATCAATTGATGGTAACGCATCATTTCTGTCTAAAGTCCGCATCTTATCTATATCTCCTATGTTAAAAATCAGCTCTGTAACCTTAAAAAACTATATTCATAAAAAAATTATTTAGCCGTGCGCCATTTACAACACTACCTTTTAGTTTTCCGAGTACTACCGGAGTCCATTCATAACTGCCTCCACCTCTGCTCTCATCTCCTGCAACAATGCTGCAGCACTCAAGGCACTTTTGATCTGAGAAACGCCCTGTCCACACAACATAGACATGGCTTCCTTATAGTCACAGACCGCTGCTTGTTTCCTGAGTTCAGTGCTAAGCTGATGAGCCAAAGGATAAGAAGGGATCTCTGTTACTCGTGCTTCGACGACTGCTGCAAATTCCGTTTTTAAGCTTCTAGCCAGTTTGCCCGTATAGGCGGCTGTTAAAACAGTGCTGTCAGTATCATCCTTTTTTGTTTCCATTAATGCGTCTCGATAGGGTTTACTGGCGCCACTTTCTTGTACGGCCAGAAAAGCGGTACACAATTGTACTACAGATGCGCCTAAAATCAACGCCGCCACAATTCCTTTGCCATCCATAATACCACCGGCGGCAATCATGGGGCATCGTACTGCTGCTGCAATCTGTGGCCACAATACCAATGCGCCTAGATTGGCAGATTCTGCAAGCGTCAAGAAGCCTCCTCTGTGCCCACCCGCTTCATAGCTTTGAGCAACAATGGCATGAAACCCAGCTTGTTCGAACATTTTTGCTTCGACTACAGAATTAGCGGTACCAATCAAATAGATTTTTCTTTTTTTGAATTGTTTAATGATTTTGGCAGATGGCATGCCGAAGGTAAAACTGACTACCTTAACCTCTTCTTGCAGCAGAACATCGATGGTTTCTTGAAAATTATTTTTAGAGGTTAAAATATCGGTTGGTATAGCTATGTCATTCAAGCCAATTTTTTGCCTAAATTGATTCACTATTTCCACATAGGTTTGTATTTGTCCCAAGCTAGGGCTCTTTGTAGGAGGAACAAAGACATTGGCTAAAAAGGGACGATTGGTTAAAGATTTAATTTCTTTTATATCGGCACTGATTTGCTCTGTTTTTAAAGATCCGGTAGCAAAAGATCCTAAAGCGCCCGCCTCTGCAACGGCAACGACTAACCGTGGAGTGGTCAGTCCACCCGCCATAGGAGCCTGAATAATAGGCGGCCATTGCAGGCCTAATTTTTTTGCAAATGCACGTGATTTCGAAAACATTATAAACTCCTTAATGTCCCAATATGGACTTTTCCTGAAAAAGGTGCGAGTAGTTACCTTTTTTCCAAAATACGAAACAGCAATTCTCGGTGAAAAAAGATAAACTTCTAAGCTGTTGAAATTCATGTACTTTTACTGGTAATTGAAAATATTTTTTCGTACAATATGCCTTATTAAGCCATATAAATTGATTATTTTTGACCAAAATAAGGAGGTTGGGAGATGAAAGCCAAAAAACATCTAAATTTTACAGCACTGCGCAAAAAGCTCTCAGAAATATTTTCAGGACTCTCCGACCCAAGAAAGGCCAATAAGGCACAATTAAGCCTTCACGATACATTAATGAGTGGTTTTGCTTGTATGTATTTTCAAGACCCATCGTTATTACAATTTCAACAGCACCTGAAAGATGCCTATAGACGAAGTAACTTAGAAAGTTTATTTGGCGTGAAGGACATTCCAAAAGAAACGCAAATGCGTGAAATAATTGATGGAGTTGATAGTGAATTTTTTGCTGAAGTTTTTAAGGATTATTTTTTGCGATTGCAACGAGGAAAATATTTAGAGAGATTTGAACTTTTTCCTGGATATTATTATCATCCAATTGATGGCTCTGAGTTTTTTAGTTCAGAAGAAATTCATTGTGAGCAGTGCTTGACGAAAGAATATAAGACAGGAGAAAAAACATATTTACACCAAGTGTTACAAGGTGGAATAGTTCATCCAGAGCAAAAGCAAGTAATCCCATTTATGCCGGAACAGATACGCAATGAAGATGGTAAAGACAAACAAGATTGTGAAATGAACGCAGCAAAAAGATATATAGAGAAACTAAAAAAGGCACATCCACAGTTAGGATTAATAATAGGCGGAGATTCATTATTTTCTAAACAACCAATAATAGAAGATATTTTAGAGAAGAAATGGCATTTTTTATTCACGGCAAAACCAGGAGATCATAAATACTTAATGGAATGGATAGATGCGTATGACAGACTTCCATCAATTAGGGTAAAAGATACGAAAGGTAGTACTCATTGTTATGAATGGATGAATAAAGTCCCATTAAATTCAAGTAAAGATGCGGTGTATGTGAATTTTATACGTTATGAGATACACAGGTTAGATAAAGATGGAGAAGAAAAAATAACTTATAAAAGTAGTTGGGTAACTGATATAGATGTAACAGAAAAGAATATAAGATTAATGGTTCGCGCGGGGCGGTGTCGATGGAAAGCAGAGAATGAAATATTTAATGTAATGAAAAATCATGGTTACTATATGGATCATAATTATGGTCATGGGAAAAAGAATTTATGTTTTAATTTCTACTTGCTAACATTGGTGGCGTTTACGATGCATCAGATTTTTGAGTTAACGGATACACAATATCAAGCGTGTAGAGAGAAATTTGGAAGTAAAAAACATTTTTGGGAAACCGTACGAAGTTATATTAAGATTATTATTTTTGAATCGTGGGACAAGTTATTATCTTTTGCTTTAGAACCATTACGCTATGAAGTCACTTTAGGGTCATCCCCATAATAAAAAGAGGATAGAGCTAAAGGGGAATGGAAGAGGCTGAAGGTGGATTCAGAGGGCGTGATTTTAAGTTAAAAAATGAGAAATGTGCTATTTCGGGACATTTCATTTGGGAAAGCACGGTTCTAGATGATTTTTGACTATTAAACATCAAATATTTTGCCAAAAACAGACTAAGACAGAAAGTATTTAAGCTATTCTAAAGCTTATGTTTATATTTTGTCCTTTACCGAGAATTGCTGAATACGAAAGATACTATATTGACTTCTATCTTATTGATAAGCTATTTAAATATCAATAATTAAATCATGTTGCCTTTGTATTTTCATAACCAATTGTTTTTAAAATAAATTATGTTTAAAATAGCAATTTGGCGAGGATTAGTATATCGCTATAATCCGCGTAAAATCAATAAAAAACTAATTTGACGAGGATTACTATATACGATATAATCCTCGTCAAATCAATAAAACAATAGTTTGACGAGGACTGTATGGCTACATTCATAGGCCGTAAACGCGAATTGGCTAAATTATGCACTTTACTAGACAAAAAATCGCCCGCATTGATCGTGGTAAAAGGACGCCGCCGTATTGGTAAGAGCCGCTTATTGAGTGAATTCGGTAAAATGGTGGGGCATGTACATATTTTTACCGGTCTTGCGCCCGATAAAGGTGTTACTGTCAAAGATCAACGACTAGAATTTGCCCGCCAATTAAGCCATGAATTTGGGTTGCGTGGTTTAAAAACCGATGATTGGGGCGATTTGTTTTGGCATTTGGCGGAACAAGTTAAAACGGGACGCGTGCTAGTGGTATTGGATGAAATTTCATGGATGGGTCATGATGAGCCTACCTTTTTATCCAAATTAAAAATTGCTTGGGAAATGTATTTTAAGGAAAACCCCGATCTCATCCTCGCTTTATGCAGTTCCATTTCGATGTGGATAGATAAAAATTTATTGAGTAGCACTGGATTTGTGGGGCGACAATCCTTAGTCCTAACACTGAAAGAACTATCATTACCTGAATGTGGCGAATTTTGGCGTGTTCAAGAAAAACTTGTGTCACCACTGGAAAAATTAATCACTTTAGCGGTTACGGGTGGGATCCCTCGTTATCTAGAAGAAATCAATCCTAATTTACCTGCAGAGCAAAATATTAAAAATCTCTGCTTTAGTCCAGAAGGTATTTTATTTCGTGAATTTGATCAAATTTTTTCTGACCTATTTTCCGATAAAAAAATATTGTATAGCGAAATTTGTGCCTGTTTAGCTTTAGGCCCTGCCGATGCTAAAAGCATTTATCAACACATTGGTTTGAGTGGCGGTGGCGATGATTATGCGCATCTTGAAAATCTGGTGCTCTCTGGTTTTATTGCTAAAGATTATAGCTGGCATCTTAAAAGTGGCAAAATGGCTAAAATTGCCTGGTATAGATTAAGTGACAATTACTGCCGCTTTTATTTAAAATACATTTTACCAAATAAACATAGAATAGAAGCCGATGATTATCATGATATCACCTTAACGACTCTACCCTCTTGGTCTGCTATCCTAGGCCTACAGATAGAAAATTGCGTCTTGAATAATCGTAAATTGATTCATAATGCCCTGGGAATTTCTCAGCAAGAGATCATAGCCCATAATCCTTATAGACAACGCGCCACCAAAAACCAACTAGGCTGTCAAATAGATTATTTAATTCAAACTCGCTTTAATACTTTATATGTTTGCGAAATTAAATACTCTAGAGACGCCATTCAAAAAACAGCGATCGATGAAGTTCAGCAGAAGATAAAAGCATTAGCGGTAACCCGCAATTTTTCTATACGTCCAGTCTTGATCCATTGCAACACCGTATCCGAGGCCGTCGAAGAAAGCGGCTTTTTTGCAAAAATTATTGATTTTTCGCAGTTCTTGACGGCGTGATGGGAACTTCTCCCGGAGAATCATTAGAAGACTCATTTTGGCTGAAAAACCTAGGTTGAGTACTGATCTCTTTTTCTTTCCTAAAACAGCTATCTTCTTGCGCTATAGAGTCTGTAATATCCGGTTTGCTCTCTACCCGCTTGCGTAAATACAGGATCTGTTCATTAACCGCGGATTTACTCTGAGCCATTCGTCTATACATCGACAACATATCGGACATTCTGATGATTTCATCTTTTGTAATGTTATCAGGCAATTTATCCGGATGAATGGCCATAATGGCCTGCCCCAATATTCTAATGAGTCTACCTGAATTGAATACGCTAACGCTCTGTATATCCATATACAACACTAGGCTTAATTTGGCGATGATTTTATAGCGCAGTGGTTCGTTTTGTGCGTACGTTAAAATAAGATACAATGGCTCCATATACACATCATCGCTTGATACGGTATGCAATAATTTTTCTTCTTCCAACGGTTCTAATTCATCTGCACAAAACTGCGTTAAAGTATGCGCAAAACAATCGGCATGGCGGCGATTTTCTGCCACACTAAAGTCGGCTTGAATAGGAAGTACACGATGATCAATGCCC
>JBIPMB010000107.1:0-7613 GCA_044369355.1 Gammaproteobacteria bacterium
TTATTCCCGAAGGAATTCAAAAGTTCCTTTTCGCGAGCATTCTGGGTAGTGGCCGATTTTTGCAGATTGGTATCCCATACCCTAATATTTTAGGGCCATTTATAGGCGTGGTTGAAATAGCGTGTGGCATTTTAATATTGTTCGGATTGTTTACGCGCTTAGCATCTCTTGTTCTTATATTTGATATGATAGTTGCCATTATATCCACTAAAATTCCGATCCTTTTAGGGCATGACTGGTGGATATTCCATGTGCCAGCACTACCGCGCTATGGTTTTTGGAGCATGATGCATGAAATTCGTCCTGACATCACGATGCTTTTAGGATCAATCTATTTGCTTATTCGCGGAGCTGGAGTTTGGTCATTTGATGCCAACTTAAGCCGGAAATTTTGCACTGGATAACGCAAGACTAAAAATAAGAAAGTGGCATTAACGCCACTTTCTTATCTACGTATTTCTACTTAGGCCCGCCTGTAAGCTTAGTTAAAAACTTAGATGTTGTGGCTTTTTCGTTTTCGTCAAGGAAGATGCCTCTTAATTTATTTCTATGCATTCCTAACCAGTCAGCATTGGTTTTAGTTTCGTTTTCCCCTGAGAGCGGATTCTGTAGCGAAACCTTTTCTTGCTCCCATGCATCAATGACACTAGATATATTTTGTTCAGGATTAAATGGAGCGTTGATTATTGCTTCTTTTAAATCATTTAAACGAGCTATCTTACCAGTAGGAGGAACGATGAAGAAAGCAGATTGTGATGCGTTCAATCTAATGATCTCAGCATCGATTTGACTTAACAGGGATATTTTATCGAATACCCAATCGATAGCCATTTCTAATATAGGAATAAGTCTTACAGGTACAAAGATGACTTCAAATCCGCGCATTTCAACTGTACATTCAATAAATTCAAATTGGACACCATCATATGCGCTCATTATATTCTTCAAATTTTTAGCGAATTCTGACTTTTGTGGGAATCGTATTGAAACTGCTTTGTCATTCATACTAGTAGCGGCCATGCCGACTTGAATAGTAGCATCATTCATGCGTTTTTTTAATTTATCCTCATACCCGGAAAGCGTTTCGCCCCCAATGATTTTTGTCGTTTTATAAAAATGAGACAGGCACATGACCATTCTATATAGAGGAATCCAGCTTAAATTGTTCCTATCTTTTTCTGCAGGAACAATTTCGCCCGTTGCGAGATCGAGCGTAAATGTTTTTATCTGTCTGGGGTTACCCTCTGAGTCAGTGTAAAAACCACCATCGGGATAATCGCCTAATTGCTGTTCAGGTGGATAACCTTTCCGTCTATGAAATGCCATAGGCACAGCACCAGTGACAATATTACGCGGCTCATCATCCAAAGTTGCTATTCTATAATTAGCATCTTCTATTTCAGACCCCGATGCTAGTATAGAATTAGTACCCCCTTCTACAGCATAGGTATCTTCCTTTTCATCAGGGGCTTCTCTAGAATTAGTATCCCCTCCTATAACAATCCGTATCATTCTACCATTATCGTCTAGCTTAGGTGTTAATAAGGGCGCATATTCTTTTTCACGATTACGAGGAAAAGGCGAAAACAGTCCCCAGCTATTGTGAAGGTTAATGGTTTCTCCAGTTTCGTTATGTATGAAGAAATTATTAAGCACGCGGGTATTGTTGTCATACGACTCTTTGCCTTCAATAGGCGTTAACTTCGATGTATTATAACAGGTAATAAGTCCCTCATATGAAATATGGAATTTCCAGTTTTCACCTAATTTTTCTTGTAACATAGGTAATAGAATCTTATCTATAATACTCGCTTCAACTTCTTGGAGAAAAATATAATCTAGGTTATGCTTATTTGTACTCAAAACCAAACCGTCAACTATCCTAGCATATCGACGTGTTACTTCTTCATCTGTTTCCGCACTACGATCTGTATCCTGAATACCTTTCCTGCTTAAATCATGAATACCGCTCATGCTTAACTCACGCCCCAATGTATTGAGTGTAACCCCCTTCAAAGTAGATCCATCAAGTGGTGTACGCATCAATTGTGCCAAATGATCTGAATAAGCTATTTCAGGATTTGCTCTAGTGGCAGCGAAAGTAGGTAAAAGTGAATGTATTCGCTTAACGGATTCAGGAACGTCTTCTTCTTTTCCTTTATCATCGAATTTTTGTTCTTCTTTTCCTTCAGTTTTTTCTTCAGTCTCGTCTTCATAACCGACTAATACTTCCATTTCATCTTCACTTGACGCCATATTCTGTTTCCCCTTAACTAAATATTGAAAAAATTAAGGCCAGATTTTAGCAGATAACTCTTAAGGAAAGCAATTTTGTTCATTTTTAGACCTCTCCTCCACCGGAAAAACACAGAAGGTTACGAAGAATTATCCATAAAACCACTGTGCAATCCACCGACTGTAGGCGTTTGAGAGATAATGTCCAAATAACTGCTGGGAGCAAGTCCTTGCAAACCGCCCGATTCACAGAACCACCATCGATGGCTCCGCTGTTTTAGCACAATGAGCTCATCGCCTTTGTCAAAAGACAATTGATCTGGTTTTTTAGCTTGATAGCTGCAATTGGCTTGAGCAATAACGAGTCCTTTTGGAGGCAATGCGAATAATTCGTCTTTAATTTCATTAGCCGCTATGTTTAAACTTGTGCTACTGGACGGTGAAATTAATGTTTTAGATGCAGCCCACATGCTCATTATATTCTCACTACATTTTTTCACTGCTACGACTTTCAGTTCTTGCTGTCGCTTTTCTTCGGCTACGCATTGTTCTTTTTGTACAGCTACACTGGGTTGTTTTTGTTCGCGCTGTAATCTTGCTAGATAATTTCTATCCTTTTCTTCCATCCAAGCTTTGATAGATCCGCATTCGTTGTATTGGATATAAGACCAATGTTTCCCATCTCTGAGATCTCTTTTGACTTTATCTGGCTCTGCAGAAAACCCCTCAATCTTAGTTCCACTAGGTGCATGGTGAACTGTGAACCAATAACGTTTACTGTGTGCTCTGCCGGGATGGGTGTCCCCTTGTTTTGATGTATAGCTCAAAACCTGTTTTTTTAGATCATTTGCATCTAAACTTAAGTCTATTTCATCTGGAAGTTTTCCTTGACATATATCTTTTTTTTCCCCGAGAACTTGATACCTACGGGTATTTTTGTCAATATAAATCTTACCTTTTTCCACTGCTGCATCTGGATTATCAGCGTCACCACATAAGGATGACATCAAACAAAGGCTGTACTCGTCGGGATAACCACGAGCTTCGTCTTCCTTCCAATAAAAATCATTAACTTCGCGCCTGTCTTTACACGTCAATTTCCACCAATAGCGACCCTCCTTGTCTGGCCATTTTCTATCCATATCTAGAGCTGTACTACTTTCGATATCTAATGTGTCAAAACCCGCGCTCGGAAACGCCGTAAGTGGATTATCTTCCTCTTCTCCGTTTTCCCTCTTTTCTCTGTAATCTAATAACCCTCCCTGAAGATGTGAGACGAAAAATGGTGTCTTCACTATCAAAAAGGTATCAACGCTTTCTCTTCTACCAAACGATTGAGTTTTCATTTATAAGTCCCATGATACATGACATTAATTTTCATCGCCAACATTTTCCTGGATTGCGCCGCTTGCTCACAATGACAAGTTCCATGATAATCAACTTATCGTGCAATTTAATAGTCCAAGCAGCCTTGTCGAATTATCTCCTTAATGTTTATTTCCCAATCACCGTCAATCCACCCATATAAGGTTGCAACGCCTTGGGAATATGGATATTACCTTCTTCGTCTTGATAATTTTCCATTATAGCCACCAGTGTACGCCCTACGGCTAAACCAGAACCATTTAAAGTATGTACTAATTCGGTTTTACCGGTTTTGCTATTGCGAAAACGCGCTTGCATGCGGCGTGCCTGAAAAGACTCTATATTAGAACAAGAAGAAATTTCTCTATAGCAATTTTGAGCCGGTAACCAGACTTCTAAATCATACGTCTTAGCGGAACAAAAGCCTATGTCTGCTGTACACAAGGATAAGACTCGATACGGTAATTCCAAGCGTTGTAAAATCGTTTCAGCGTGCTGTCTTAATTTTTCCAGACAATTATAAGACTCGTCAGGATGGCATATCCACACCAGTTCCACTTTTTCAAATTGATGTTGACGTATCATGCCGCGCGTATCTTTGCCATAAGCTCCGGCCTCGCTGCGAAAACAAGGTGTATGCGCAGTCCATTGCAAGGGTAAGTCTTCCTCGCGTACGATTTCATCGCGCATTAAGTTGGTTAAAGAGACTTCCGCAGTGGGAATTAAGCTATAGCCCGCCGTAGTTGTGAATAGATCTTCTTTAAATTTTGGCAGTTGTCCGGTGCCAAATAAAGAATCGGCATTGACTAGATAAGGCACATAAGATTCTTCATAACCGTGTTCATTGATGTGTACATCCAACATAAATTGCGTTAAGGCGCGCTGCAGTTTGGCTAAGTGTTTATGTAACACCACAAAACGTGAGCCGGTTAATTTTGCGGCCTTATCGAAGCTCATTTGTCCTAAGCCTTCGCCTAAAGCCACATGGTCTTTTATCTCAAAAGCAAATGTTCTGGGTGTACCAACTCGAGCTATTTCTACATTATCGTCTTCACTTTTTCCTATGGGTACGGAATCGTGTGGCACATTGGGCATGACAGCACAAAAATCATGTAGCTTTTCTTGCACAGCGCTTAATTCCTGACTTAATTGCGTTAGTCTATCGCCTAGCTGATTCACTTGTTCTAAAACAGCGCTTGCATCCTTACCCTGACCTTTTAAGATCCCTATGTTTTTGGAATGCACATTGCGTTCATTTTGCAATTTCTCGGTTTCAATCTGTAGAGTTTTACGCTCAGCTTCCAGCGCATTGAATACAGCTACATCTAATACAAACCCGCGGGTTGCTAATTTTTTAGCGACATAGGCGGTTTGGTCACGCAATAATTTTGGATCTAACATAGTTTTAATACCTTATTTTTTCCGCTCCCTAACGGTCACGGCTCGGATAATTTGTTCTTGTCTAATTCTCTTAAAAAAGCCATTTTTTCAGCGATCTTCATTTCCAAACCCCGGTCTGTAGGTTTGTAAAAAGCTTGCGCTTTTACCCCTTCTGGCCAGTAATTTTCACCTGCGGCGTAGGCATGTGGCTCATCATGGGCGTAACGATATTCTTTACCATAATCTAGGCTCTTCATCAAGTGGGTAGGCGCATTGCGTAGGTGTAATGGTACTTCTAGGCTACCCTTTTCTTTGACAAAAGCACGTGCGGCAGAAAAAGCCGTATAAACGGCATTGCTTTTAGCGGCGATGGCTAAATAAGTTACAGTTTGTGCCAGCGCCAACTCGCCCTCGGGTTGCCCTAAACGCTCTACGGTTTGCCAGGCTTCTAAGGCTAAGGTTAAGGCTCTAGGATCGGCATTGCCTATATCTTCCACCGCCATACGCACCATGCGCCGCGCTAAATACAAAGGATCACAACCGGCATCCAACATACGCACCAGCCAATATAAAGAAGCATTGGGATCGGAGCCGCGTACCGATTTATGCAAGGCGGAAATCAAATCGTAAAAAGTATCACCCTGTTTATCGAAACGTTGATAACTCCCCTGCACAATGTCTTTCATTTGTTCGGTGCTTAATTCGCTGATGTCCTGACTATCCATTAAGGCTAGAACCATTTCTAAAAAATTTAAAGCGCGTCTGGCATCGCCATCCGCGGCCATGGCTAGTAAAGACAGATTTTCAGCTGATAAAGTTTTATTATGTGCGCTTAAAGCTCGCTGCAAAATAAGACTGAGCTCGGTCTCAGTTAAGGATTTCAGCACATATACTTTAGCTCGTGATAACAACGCGTTATTTAAAGCAAAGGAAGGATTTTCTGTAGTAGCACCGATTAAAGTTAATAACCCATTTTCCATATACGGTAAAAAGGCATCTTGCTGTGCCTTATTAAAACGGTGAATCTCATCCACAAATAGAATGGTTTTTTGATTGTCATCATCTCGTTTCGTCTGCGCTTCATTCAATACTTCGCGTATTTCTTTAACACCTGAAAAGACAGCCGATATTTTAACAAAATGCGCTTTTGTTTTTTGCGCCATCAACTGTGCTAAGGTAGTTTTACCGGTACCGGGTGGGCCCCAAAAAATACAGGAATGCAGTTGTCCTTTTTCTAAAGCAATGCGGAAAGATTTGGTGGGCGCCAATAGATGCGTTTGTCCGATTAAATCATCCAGGCTTTGCGGACGCAATTGTGTCGCTAAAGGCTCATTCATCGCTTACTGCACTACATCCACACCGGATGGTAGATTGAGTTTAAACAAACTAGGAGCTAGCGCTGTATTCATTTTAACTTTGCTAAACTGGATCTCTGTGGTTTGATCCAAACTATTATCTATGACCATACTTTTTAAAACTTTATTGCTAAAGCTAATGGTTAAACGCCTAAACTCATCGTTGTCGTCTTTGGCCGATAATTGATAGCAATCGGCGGTGTTGTTTGCGCAAGCTGTAATATTATAATGTTCTTTTAATTTGGCTACATTGCCACTTAATAATAATGCCGGCGTAGCGCCATTTTTTTCATCGACGTTTTTATAGGTCACTTGCGCTAAATCGACATCGTAAATAGCTAGCTTCTGACCGCTGTTTATGATCAGCTGTCGGCTAGGCAGAACCGTATACCAACGAAATAGATCGGGTCGTTGAAAAGCGATATCACCATGGGTACTCGCAACGACTTCACCGTTACTCGTTAAAGTTTTTTCGGTAAATTGCGCTTGCATGGTATGGTAATTATTCAATAATGCTGCCAGCGAGTCTTCGGCATTGCTCTGCGCGTAGAGATTTGCTGTTATAAATAGAGAGAATATACATATTAATCTTTTAACTATCATAATTATTTGCCTCTTAGATTCTGAAATATATTAAATTGCACTGAACCCAGTCACAACAATGACGAGTATATACTCACAGCAGTTGATTCTATTGGGCTAGAAGGCTAGCTCTCGAGCACCAGGAGTGTAGTACCCTACATGACTGGTGCGAGATGGGCGAAGGCAACAAAGCCTAAGAATCAAATGCGAAGAGTATATCAACTTAGTAGACATTGTTTTTGGACCAATGGGCATTTCTTTTCATCCACCGCATAACCATATCGCGTAAACCCATGTGGGAATAGATATTTCATATCGACTACCTTTTGCGAGGTATTGTCTACAACAAACAAGACTTCACAGCGACTGGGCGTAAAATAGCGCATATAGGTGTCGTTGTTTGCTGAAAAAGTACTTTTAGGCGGACCCATACATTCCTTTACTTTGGTCACAGTCACACCATCGTATAGTGCGTTTTTCTTGGCTTCCGGGCTATGCACAGCTGTTGCCGTATTACCCGTATTACTGCTAGTCGTAGTGCTACATCCTGCCACCATTAAAACGGAACAAAAAATGGCCAAAATTCTCGCTTTCATGCGTAAACTCCCTATTAAAATGCTAATAACCTATTTTACCATAAAAAAGATTATAACGGTCAAATAATATTACTGGCTTCTTCTTTCAGTGGCATGCGCC
>JBIPMB010000014.1:0-22665 GCA_044369355.1 Gammaproteobacteria bacterium
GCTGCACAAGGCTTAGAAGAAAGAAAACAAATTTTATATTTACTAGGCCCTGTAGGGGGTGGTAAATCGTCGCTGGCAGAACGCTTAAAATTGCTGATGGAAAGAGAGCCTATTTATGCCATTAAAGATTCGCCCATACAAGAAAGTCCTTTGGGCTTATTTTCTAAGCATGAAGATGGAGAATTATTAGAAGAAAAATATGGCATCCCAAAACGTTACTTAAATACCATCATGTCGCCTTGGGCTGTGAAACGTTTAAACGAATTCAACGGTGATATTACAAAATTTCGGGTGATTAAGCTCTACCCTTCTATTTTAAATCAAATCGCTATCAGTAAAACAGAGCCTGGCGATGAAAACAATCAAGACATCTCATCATTAGTCGGTAAGGTGGACATACGTAAATTAGAACATTTTTCACAAAACGATGCCGATGCGTACAGTTTTTCCGGTAGCTTGTGCCGTGCAAACCGTGGGCTGATGGAATTTGTAGAAATGTTTAAAGCACCGATTAAAGTATTGCATCCCTTGTTAACCGCCACCCAAGAAGGCAATTACAACGCCACAGAAGGCATTTCATCGATTCCCTTCGATGGAATCATCCTCGCTCACTCCAACGAAGCTGAATGGTATACATTTAAAAACAATAAAAATAACGAAGCTTTCATC
This sequence comes from Gammaproteobacteria bacterium, assembly GCA_044369355.1. GTDB lineage: Bacteria > Pseudomonadota > Gammaproteobacteria > UBA1113 > UBA1113 > VFKP01. The sequence goes on from JBIPMB010000014.1 coordinate 670, forward strand.
GACCGAGTGACGATCATCAAAGTTCCGTATTGCTTGCGGGTTTCTGAGGAAATTAAAATATACCAAAAACTAATCGAGCACAGCTCTTTGAAAAAAGCACCTTGTGCACCGGATACATTCAGCATTATGGCCGAATTTGCCGTATTATCGCGTTTGAAAGAACCCGAGAATTCCAGCATTTACTCCAAAATGCGCATTTACAATGGTGAGAATTTAAAAGACATCGACCCCAAGGCAAAGTCCTATCAAGAATACAAAGACTATGCGGGCGTGACCGAAGGCATGAATGGTTTATCCACTCGTTTCTCCTTCAAAATATTGTCTAAAGTGTTTAACTTCGATACTAATGAAGTGTCTGCTAATCCAGTACATTTGTTTTATATCATAGAAAGACAAATAGAGGATGAACAATTTCCAACCGAGACTAGAGATCGCTATTTAGGTTTTCTAAAAGAATACCTAGTACCACATTATATAGAATTTGTAGGCAAGGAAATACAAACGGCCTACTTAGAGTCTTATTCTGAATACGGACAAAACATCTTTGACCGTTACGTAAGCTTCGCCGATTTTTGGATCCAAGACCAAGATTATCGCGATCCGGATACGGGTGAGATCTACGACAGAAGCACGTTGAATAATGAGTTGGAACAAATTGAAAAGCCATCGGGCATTTCCAACCCTAAAGATTTTCGCCACGAAATTGTTAATTTTGTGCTGCGTGCCAGAGCCAATAATAAGGGTAAAAATCCCGTTTGGCATAGTTATGAAAAATTGCGCAGCGTCATCGAAAAGAAAATGTTTTCAAATACAGAAGATTTACTGCCCATCATTTCCTTTAATCCTAAATCTTCTGAGGAAGAAAAGAAAAAACATGATGAATTCATTCACCGCATGGTGAACAAGGGTTATACTACTAGGCAAGTTAAGTTATTGTGCGAGTGGTACTTACGGGTTAGAAAATCAAATTAAGAGTAAGAGACGGCCATGTCACAATTTATTGATAGACGCACCAATGGAAGAAATAAAAGCACGGTCAGCCGTCAACGTTTTCTAAATCGCTTTAAAAAGCAGATCAAAGAATCTATCTCTAAGGCTTTAAGCCAACGTAGCATTACCGATATCCATGTAGGCGAAAAAATAACCGTTCCTAAGAAAGACATCAATGAACCTTTTTTCCACCATGCTCCCGGCGGAAGCATCAATCGTGTATTTCCTGGCAACAAGGAATATAGCGTAGGCGATACTATTGCAAGACCCCCCTCTTCACAACAACAAGGCGGAGAAGCGAGTGATCAAGGTGAAGGCGTAGATGAATTCACCTTCGAAATCAACAAAGATGAATTTTTAGATTTTTTCTTTGAAGATTTGGAATTGCCCGATTTGGTCAAAACAGAATTAAAAGCCATGCCACAATTCCAAAACGTTAAGAGTGGCTTATCGCTTTATGGTTCACCTAGCAATATTAATATTACTCGCTCTTTTAGAAAAGCCTTAGGGCGCAGAATTGCTTTTGGTACTGATAAGCGTAAAAAACTAAAAATAGCTGAGGACAGGCTATCCGGATTAAGCAAAAAAATTAGAGCCAACTCTCCTAGACGCTTACGCTTGAAAAAATACATTACTTTCATGAAAAAACAAATTACGGCCATTCCATTTATAGATACTTTTGATATTTTATACAACCGAACCACAAAACAAATCAATCCGTCTACGCAAGCGATTATGTTTTGTGTGATGGATGTTTCAGGCTCCATGGACGAAGCCAAAAAGGATATGGCAAAACGTTTTTTTATTTTACTCTATTTATTTTTAACTAGAACTTATCAAAAGATACAGATCATCTTTATACGCCACCATACCAGTGCCAAAGAAGTAGACGAACAAGAATTTTTTTACTCTAGAGAAACGGGTGGCACCGTGGTTTCCAGCGCTTTAGAATTGATATACGATATTATCATCGATCGCTATGCTACCAATGACTGGAATATCTATGTAGCTCAAGCCTCCGATGGCGACAACTGGAATGCCGATTCGCCCTATTGTCAAAGCCTATTGAAAGAAAAGATAATGCCTTTGGTGCAATATTATGCCTATATTGAAATTATGCCTAGGCATCACCAAAGCCTATGGAGTTCATATTTAACTGTAAAAGATGAACACAGCAATTTTGCCATGCAGACCATTTCTAAACCCAGTGAGATTTTTCCGGTATTGCATGCATTGTTTAAAAGAAAAGCGTCATGAAAACGAAAAGCACGCTATTACCGCAAAGTTCAGAATGGACTTTTGAATCATTGCTATTGTATGAAAAAGCAATAGGCGACATCGCCAAAGAATTTCATCTGGACACCTATTCCAATCAAATTGAAGTGATTTCTTCTGAGCAAATGATAGACTTATATGCCTCCACGGGGCTACCTATCAATTATCCACACTGGTCTTTTGGTAAGCAATTCGTCAACACAGAGAAACTGTATCTCAAAGGTTATACCAACTTATCATATGAAATGGTGATCAATTCAAATCCTTGTATCAGCTATTTACTAGAAGAAAACTCCATGACTATGCAAGCGATTGTCATCGCCCACGCTTGCTACGGCCATAACTCTTTTTTCAAAAATAATTATCTTTTTAAAACTTGGACCAACGCAGAATCCATTATCGATTACATGGTTTTTGCTAAAAACTATATACACAAATGTGAACAAAAATATGGTACCAATGCCGTAGAAGAATTATTAGATGCTTGTCATGCCTTAAAAAACTACGGTGTTGACCGTTATAAGCGACCACAGAAAATATCTTTACACGAAGAAGCGGCTAGACAAAAAGAGCGTGCGGCTTATAGACAAAGCCAGGTGAATGATCTATGGCGAACCATACCGGATAACTTTCAAAAGAAACAAAATATAAGCAACAAAAAACATCGCTTCCCTAAAGAACCTGAAGAAAACTTGCTTTATTTTTTAGAAAAAAACGCCCCTTTATTAGAACCATGGCAACGTGAAATTATACGTATTTCCAGGAAGATTGCTCAATATTTTTATCCGCAAAAATTAACTAAAGTAATGAATGAAGGTTGGGCTACTTTTTGGCACTATACTATCATCAACGAGTTATACAATAGAAATATGGTTTCAGATGCTTTCATGATAGATTTTATTAAAAATCATACCAATCTTGTTTATCAATTACCTTATGATAACCCAAATTATTTTGGAATTAATCCATACACTTTTGGCTATAGTCTATTCTCGGACATCAACCGCATGTGTACTGCGCCTACAGATGAAGATAGATTATTTTTCCCTGAATTGACACTAAAAGAGCCCTTAGAAGCACTTGATTTTGCCATGCGCAATTTTAAGGATGAAAGTTTTATCTTACAATATCTTTCGCCTAAGTTGATGCGCGATTTAAAGTTATTTGCCATTTTAGATGATGAAAAAGAGCCTAATATTAAAGTAACTGCCATCCACAATAACGCTGGTTACGAATCCTTGAGGCAATTGTTGAGTCAACAATATAATTTAGCTTTTATAGAACCTAATATTCAAATTTACGATGTCAATGTTAAAGGCGATCGCTCTATTATATTACGTCATGTGCAAACCGATCACAGACCCTTAGATGAAGAATCAACAGAGAAAGTATTACATTATTTTCATTCTTTGTGGGGTTTTGATGTTGTGTTAGAAAGCGTTTCCGCTGAAGGCACTATACTGAAGATTTTTCGCTGCCCTGCTATTGAGCATCCAGCGACGCACGAGCCACCTTAGATCATGGCAATTTAGGCTTTTTAATCATACGTGCAACAATGCGTTGCGATGCGGTAACATATCTTAACACCCAATAACCCACTACCCCTGATAAAACAGAAGCGCCAAAAACACCCACCTTAACCATGAGATGATAATTACCTACCGGAAAAGCCAAATTCCCCACAAATAGACTCATTGTAAACCCTATACCGGCTAAAATAGCGACGCCATAAATCATCCGAAAATCAACACCATTCGGTAAATTGGCTGCTTTTGATTTAACGGCTAACCAACAAGCCATAAAAATTCCTAAGGGCTTACCAAAAAATAAGCCCGCAAAAATACCCAGTGTGATCGGATGGTATAAACTGCTTTCAGTCACTTTCGATAGCGGCACTCCTGCATTCGCAAAAGCGAATAGTGGCAGAATTAGATAAGCAACCCAGGGGTGCAGATAATTTTCAATCTTACGCGAAGGTAAATAGAAATGATTGCGCTTATCATGCAGCGGATAAGCAAAGGCCAAAGCAATCCCCGCCAAGGTGGCATGAATACCTGAACTCAATACGCACAACCATAATATAAAACCCACGATGGCATAAGGGGTAAAACGCATTATGCCGATACGATTAAATAGGATCAAAATGGTAATACAGAAAAAGGAGGCAATCACCAACAACCAAGATAAGCCAGTCGTATAAAAAACGGCAATCACAATAATAGCGCCTAAGTCATCAATAATAGCCAGTGCCGTTAAAAAAATCTTCAACGAAGTTGGAATACGCGATTTCAGTAAGGACAATACACCCAATGAAAAAGCTATGTCGGTTGCAGTAGGAATAGCCCAGCCTTGCAGATATTCGCTCTGTCCCTTATTGACCAGTAAATAAATTGCCGCGGGGACGACAATTCCCCCCAAGGCAGCCACTAACGGCAATAAGGCATTAGACCAATGGCTCAATTCGCCCACCACCAATTCGCGCTTGATTTCCAAACCCACTAGCATAAAAAAGATAGCCATCAAACCATCATTGATCCAATATTGTATAGATTCGGTAATACTGAATGAACCTATGCCCAAGCTCAGATGTACATTGACAAGGAAATTGTGGTACCAAGCTTGCAATGACGTATTGCTAATGATCATAGCCGCGATCGCAGCAAAAAATAGCAGCGCACCGCTTAAAGACTCTATCTGATTAAAGTGTTTAAAAAATGATTTTTTCCTCATATGCCATCCTTAGTTAGTCATCCGCCCAAATTACTTTAGCCGATTGTTGCTTCATTTTACTGAGGTATTCTTCGTGTTGCTTTTGTTCTGCGTCATTAGCACTGTAAAGTGGTAATGCTTGAGTTTCAACTGCTATATTATCGCTCTGTGTGGCAGCTTCAGCAGTCAACGTTGTTAAAGGGCTACGATCTGCAAACAAGCTATATTGACCGCTGGTCATGGCCAAATAAACCTGTGCTAATAATTGCGCATCGATTAAAGCACCATGATAATGTCGTTGGCTATTGTCTATAGATAGGCGTTTACACACCGCATCTAAATTATTTTTTTGTCTAGGATATTTTTGTCGTGCCATCACCAAGGTATCGATGATAGACCAGTCCTTTTCTAAGCGCTCAGGGCGTCTACATAATTTTAATTCACGTTGTAAAAAGCCTACATCAAAAGGCGCATTGTGTATGATAAGTTTCGCGCCTTCAATATAAGCCATTAAATCATTGACAATATGAGCAAACAACGGTTTATCGGCTAAGAAACTATCGCTTAAGCCATGCACAGCCATAGCGCCCGCATCTACAGCACGTTCAGGATTAATATAACAATGATAAGTTGAACCGGTAATGCGGCGGTCGATAATTTCAACGCACGCAACTTCAATAATGCGATGCCCATCTTTAACATCTAAACCCGTTGTTTCTGTATCGATAGCAATTTGCCGACTCATACATTATCCTTATAATAATTCATCGATGGCCTGGCGTGCTAAGCTATCGGCACGTTCATTATGTATATTGCCTACATGCGCCTTAACCCAATGCCAATGCACTTGATGACGCGCAGCTTCTGCTAATAGACTTTGCCATAGGTCCTGATTTTTAACTATTTGCCCCGTAGACGTACGCCAATTGCGGCGCTGCCAACCTATCACCCATTCTTTAATACCCTTTTGCACATATTGCGAATCGGTATATAAATTGACTATACAGCCTTGCTTCAATACTCGCAGACCCATAATGGCCGCGGTTAATTCCATACGGTTATTGGTCGTGTCTTTTTCTGCGCCCTGCAAGGTCTCTTCCTCGCCATCACAGGAAAACCAAACCCCCCAACCACCGGGCCCAGGATTGTGTCTACAGGCGCCATCCGTGTACATAGTCACGGTCTTCATTGTTTATACCCTTCGTCTTTCAAACCGTGACGTTGTTGTGTGCTTAACGGATTATTTATATCTTGATCTGATGATGAAGTGACTTGTCTTCTGGGTATATTCTGCATCGGTAATATGGCCTCTTTATTGCTTAAACTTTGTTTCTGCCATTTTACCTCAAGTGGCGTTAAACGCACCATATGCTTGCGGGCAAAAATTAAATAAACCCCACCCCAAGTTGGACACACTCCCTGCCCCAAAGTTTCCACCAAATCGCGGCGACGCACGCTGCCTAGAATAGTAGAGGAAAATGAAAATAAAAAGGTTTTGATCGATTCTATCTCGCAATTGGCTTCTTCCAGCCAGTGTCTAACCCGCCCTATGCGTTGCCATTTTAAGCCCCAAGGCAATTCACCACGACTCCAGGCCAAAACTTGTTTAATGGGTGTAAAAACACCTATCGGGTTAAAACCCAAAATCAACATTGTTCCTTCCGGCATCAAAGCATCTGCCGCGGCATGAATCACCGCTTCCGGATCGGCAGATAAATCTAGGGTATGTGGTAAAACAAATGTATCTATGGAATTCTGCATCAAAGGCAGCTGTTCAAAATCGCAACATAATGTCGTTTCATGATTGTTGTTATGGTGCTGCGGTATACACCAAATATGATTGCGGATGGGGCTAGGATGCAGGGCCTTCAATGAATGACTTCCCCCTAATTGCAGCAAATAATAGCCAAAACATTGCTTTAAATAATCCGCCAGCCATTCCGATTCGGCAGCATAAACATAACGACCCAAAGGTGTTTCATACCATTGTTCCAGGTCAAGGTAAGTGTATTTTTTAGTCAAAGTATCCCTCGTTCTCTATTGTTTTCCACCCTCATTATCCCTATAATGGGCACCACGCCGGAGTAGCTCAGTCGGTAGAGCAACTGATTCGTAATCAGTAGGTCGTGTGTTCGATTCACATCTCCGGCAGTAGGTAAATCAACGACTTACGCTACAAGCCATTCTGCCAACTACCCTTTATGGGACACTAGCGGGACACTTTCAAATAAATGCCTGCAATAAATCACCACCAAGCTTAAACTTCCGGCAAGTGAAGATACAGTCAGTGTAGCATTTCGTTTGGCGGGCTGTAAAATGGACCGCATATACAAATTAGTCCCATTGTGCTATAGTTGTCTTATGAATAAGAAAAGCCTTAGTTTAACAAATTCCTTTCTTAAAGTTCCCGGTGCAATGGAAGTGTTAGTTGCGCGCTCGGTTAAAACCTCTTGTGGTGTTGAGGGCATTCGCGTCAAAGGTGACAATGTCAGTACCCGGGAAATTACCCGTAGACCTAAAAAAATTTATAGCTCTAAATCTACCGATTAACACTATCTTTTAGTATATCTTTAAAAATCTCTTGAATTGGTCCAAAATCTCCACAATGCCCCGCCTGAATTGCCTGTATATAATGGCTAAAACCAGCTTCATTCTGTGTGCGATCGATGGAGGCAAAATTCAATGGCGGTCTATCTGCTTGCAGCGACATCAAATCCGCTAATAACCGAGCAGTTCTCCCATTGCCCTCTCGAAATGGATGAATAAGTATCAATTCAATATGAACAACACCTAAAGCATGAGTCAATTCTTCATCAGAGTGAAAATGACATGGCGTATATATGGTTAAATATTTTGTCTCAAGTGTTTGCATCAGCCTTGGTATATAATTTGGTGCCGCAAATGGGAACCCATCTTTACTTACAGTAACAGTCCTAAATTTACCCGCAGAAGGATAAATATCACCTAGCCACAGTTCATGAATATTACAAATATCTTCAGCAGTGAATTGATGCTCTGCGGTATAAAATTTGAAAAGCTCTACTTCTGCTCGTTCCAATTCCGTTGCTTCAAGGGCTTCAATCTCTTCTTTAGATTTTATGCTAAGAAAATTTTTTAGTACCCCAGGCTCAGCATTGGGCTCAAAATCTTCATCTGTTGGAACGGAATAGCGTCCGGTAGTTTCTTTTGGCATAAAGTGCCCTTTCAATATTGGGTAATGCTCGTCATAATACATGAGAATAGCCTATTCTAAAAGAAAGAATGGCTGAATCTATAACCGGCTTATTTTGTATAGAAAGCAATCATTATCTAAATAGCTTTTCCTGAAATGCCCCATGAGTGTCCCATGACATTAACTTTTTTTAAAAGCCTATTGATAAAAAATGAAAAAGTGCTAACTTTATGCTGATAGCCTATCAGCTGTTGCACTTTATTCTGAATTGTTGTAGCATATTGATACAGAGGAAGCGAGCCTAAAGATGCGTCCAACATCCTTCGGCTCTGAGCACAATCTAATCAGCTATGAGATCAGACTATGCACTATAGATATTATGCCATAGCTCTTAAAAGGAGCACAAATGGCCAGCATTGAAAAACGCAGCACCCCGGGGGGTGGTATCACTTTTCGGGTAAAAATACGCCTTAAGGGTTGTGAACCTCAGACCGCCACATTTGAGCGCTTAACCGATGCCAGAAAATGGGCAGCGGCGACAGAGAGTGCTATTCGTGAAGGGCGACATTTTAAAACGGTAGAAGCCAAAAAGCACAGCTTTGCCGAATTAGTTGATCGCTACACTAAAGAAATTCTACCCACTAAAACGGCTAAGCTTGCCAATGACCAAAAGACACAGCTTGCTTGGTTTAAGGCAGAGTTAGGCCGATACCTATTAGCCGATGTCACCCCCGCGCTAATTGTTCAGTGTAGAGATAAATTGTTAACTGAAAATAGGGATAATGGTAAGCCTCGCTCCCCTGCTTCTGTGGTGCGTTATCTCTCTGCCCTTTCTCATGCTTTTAAAGTAGCCGTCAACGACTGGCAATGGCTTGAAGACAGCCCTATGCGTAAGGTTAAAAAACCCAAAGAGCCTAGAGGACGAGTGCGATTTTTAGACGATACTGAACGCCAACGTTTTTTAGCTGCATGTAAAGATTCCAAAAATAAGATCCTTTATCTTTGTGTTATTTTGGCTTTATCTACTGGCATGCGCCAAGCCGAGCTTATGAACCTAAAATGGTCTGATGTTTTCCTAGATCAAGGCTTTATTATTCTGCATAAAACCAAAAATGGTGAACGGCGGCGTGTACCTTTAAGCGGCCATGCTTTAGATTTATTAAAAGAATATTATAAAACACGTAATATCGAGGTAGAACTACTTTTTCCTGGCCTTACTCATCCGAATAAACCAATTGATTTGCGTTCTGCTTTCGAGCAAGCCCTAAAAATAGCTCAGATAAAAGACTTTAAATGGCATGATTTACGCCATTGCACTGCCTCTTATTTGGCAATGAATGGTGCTAGCCTGGCTGAAATTGCCGAAATTTTAGGGCATAAAACTTTATCCATGGTGCGCCGCTATGCGCATTTTAGCGATGGGCATGTGTCTAATGTAGTAGCAAGTATGAATAGTAAAATTTTTGGGGGGTGTGATGATATTAGATAGAAAATCGTTAAAAGAACGTTTTAGAGATGAAACCACATTGAGTGTGACAGAGATTGCGGCACTGGTTTATCCAGAGCCTGAAATAACCTTTGAAGAATATATCCCGTATGACTTTTTTAGGCTCGGTTATGATAACTGGCAGTTTATACCAAAAGATATGGAATTTTATGATGAACTTATTGCAGAGCTCAAGCGTCAAAAGATTCTTAAAAAGGAACTCCTTGAAAAGCCAATCCATTCTGACGTTTCAGATGAAGAATTGATGAGTTTTCATATAGAAGCAAAGGAAAAGTTGAAAGTGTTAGGGTTTGACGGTGTTATTTCATTTACACGAGTAAACGACACAGTCTATTACGAGACATTGGGGTGGAATAAAGAAAAACATCCTGATACTAAAGTTATCGTCCAAGAAAAATTTAATATTTCCGAACTTGAAGAACGAAATAATATAAAACAATTATTGGTTGATGACGCAGTTTCAAGAAAATTTTTGTCACGTCCTGTACACTTAGATTGGTACGCTAAAAGGCAGACTTTACAAAAACACCTTTGTTTAAAAATTAAAAATGGACAAATAGCATCCATCCAAAAAATTACCAAAAAAATATCAAAGTACCCGAGGAAAGAATGGGCACTATATATAGACGATTTAATTCATGGAGATGAATTAAGACGTTTCACTCTTTCGCCTCAAGGTGATTGGTTTCAAAAGGAAATAAAAAATACGCTTTTGGCTGAATGGCTAAATCTTGATGAAAAATCTGATTTTCAATCAGTGAACCATAGCCAATCTGACATTGACCTAGATCAAGCTGGCAAATTTATTAGTTTTAAGGAATTGCAAAATCGTTGGGGAAATGAATTACTACCGACACAAGTTTTAAAAAAGGCCAACGAAGGCTACTTTGGTGTTTATGTGAAAATTCTTTCTCAAACAGAATTTCGGCCTTTATATATCGAAGATGAAATAAGTAAAGACTGGATTAAGCTTCTAGGGAAAAAAGCCTTGTCAAATGCAATAAAGGAACTTTTAGAAGAGCACCCAAGTGAAACTTATGATTTTATGGCTAATTTTACAACCGGACACGATATTAAAGATCAAATTCAGTTTGAGGCTCTTCTGAAACAATTTCCTCAAGTACTTGGGATTTTCATGAAACACTATGAAAGTCAACCAGAGAATATACTAAACAAATTTAAAACTAACGATGAAACAAATCCTCAGGAAATTGTACGTATAATAATCAGTTGCCTTCATAAGGTAATAGATCTAGACGAATCGATAAAATACATTGATTCTCTTATACAAGAAAATAGAGCGTGCTTGGAAAGGTTGACACATTTTATAGAGAAGAACCCTCTTCTTCTAAAAAAATATGCTCAATATGAACGTCTGGCGACCACGCAAGAAGTTGAAATTGAACCTCAATGCAAAGCATGGTCACTTAATAATTGGATGGGTGAAAAAGAACAGCCGACAAACTTCTCCCAATTTGCTTTCTTTAGAGATGAAGGCAATGCTAGAGGTGGCTATAAAATTATAAGTAATCGTTATGTTGCTTCAAATCTTGTTTCAATTGAGAACATCTATTTTAACACTGAGCAACTTGAGCAATTTGAGGCTACGGAAGAATTTCAAGAATGGGTCGATGGGATAATAAACCCAAATAAGAAAAAAGATAATTTAGTTTCAAAAACAGAAGATGCCGCGCAAATGAACTTAAATCGTTTCTTCCCACAAGGCTGTCCTCCAATTTGTGAAAAGAACGAGTATCGTGCTTATCAGATTATAAAGCTAGCGCTTAATATCTGTACAAACCCTCTTTGTATTACAAAAGAAGAAAAGTCACGCATCAAGAAAGAAGTGAGGAAAGATGATAATTTTTACGACAGCAAGTTTTCACCGAATAAAGTAAGTGATTGTAAAGGGGCTTTTGATGATGCTTGGAAGAGAAGTTCTGGAAGAGCTATTGTAGTAGTTTCAGATGATAAAAGTTTTCCATATGAACTTGATAAACGTTTTATATGGCTATTCTTTAAAAATCAGGAACTTTGGGCCAAAACAAGCAATATGACTGATAGTAAGAAATTAGGCACTGATTTGGTGGAGCAAAATAGTTCACTGGAAACATTTTATGCAAAATGGCCTGACATTATTAGGGCTGTACATGATGCAGAAGGGACAGGCGCAGATGGAAAGCCTTCCTTAGGTTGCCTTCTATCTCAGAATCACCGAGACCCAGCCGATAAACTATCGAAAAATTAACTCCTGTATAGACTTAATTCTTCTTTTTGACTGTAATTCCCCTCATTTCCCCTATGATTTCCCCTATTTTTTTGCGCATTAGGGGATAGATTTTCCCCTTATAACCTTTGAGACAATACCGCTAATGCCGATCAATCTAAATGATCTGCATCGTTCGCCGATCAATCAAAATGATCAGCGGTTTTTTTTAAGTTATTTTAGAAAAAGAGGTTGAAAATGTCAAAAAATGAAAACGTTACGATTACAAGCATTAAAACGCGGTTAATTCCAATCCCAAAATGGAATCAATATCACCCCTATCCCTCTCCGGCAGGGTTAAGACACCTTCGGTTTTACTCAAAAACAAATGGGTACGGACCGGCCTTTAAGCGCTGTGGCCGCAGAATTTTAATAGATGAAGCGGCATTTTTTGAATGTGTAGAAGCTCAAAATAAGGACGGGGACTAATGAATTATTTAAATAACTCAGTACAATCGCAGCGGGAACGGCTCCTTGAATGGTTGCGAAAGAAGCCCATTACAACGATCCAAGCGCGGCACTCTCTCGATATTTTAGGCGTTGCTCCAAGAGTCTACGAGCTCAGACATCAGTATGGCCATAATATCAAAACTAATTGGATAGACGGTGACAACCCTGGAGGGGGAAGGCATCGGATTGCAATGTATGTTCTATTTCCCGGTCGCTATAAGGAGAATAGAAATGCACGATAAAAATAAATTCGTCCCCTTGGGTTCGCGGCCTTGGGGGAGAGAAATCAGCAAATTTAAGCGTCATCTTATCATAGAACGTATCGATCCAACAGACTTTTATGTTTACGAACGGGATAAAGTCTTAAAGAGAAAACCGGGCTGGATTGATGCGGGTGTGTGCCCTTTTCATGTGGGCGATACTCCTGGTTCATTCCATATTGACCTCAATACCGGGGCATTTGCATGCCTGTCTTGCGAGGCGAAAGGCCGCGATATTGTCGATTTCACGATGCTATTGCATGGCCTTCCTTTGCCTGAAGCCTTAGAGAAATTAGCCTATCAATGGGGTTACAACATCCCATTAAATGGGCCTCGACCTTGGGGTGGGGAGGCTTGCTATGCCACGCATTAGAACGGTAAAGCCGGAGTTTTGGACATCGGAGCAGGTTACGGCCTGCTCTCGTGATGCTCGATTATTGTTTATCGGATTGTGGAATTTTTGCGATGATGGGGGTGTACATCCAGCCTCAGCAAAGCGTGTCAAAATGGAAATTTTCCCAGGTGATGATGCTCAAATTTCGTTGATTGAAACTTGGGTTATGGAGTTAATTTCCAATGGATTGCTCGAAGAATATTCCGTTGAGGGAAAAAAATACTGGCATGTTATTAGCTGGAAAAATCATCAAAAAATCGATAAGCCAAATTGCCGCCATCCAGGCCCTGAAAATGCCACAAAATTCGACGAGCATTCGACGAATAGTCGTCGAATCATCGGCGAAGATTCAGCTAGCGTTCGACGAGTAGTAGTCGAGCGCTCACCCCCGGAATGGAAAGGAAGGGAAAAGGAAAGGAATAAAATATGTGAAGTTGCTGGCACAACTTCACCGCTTGGTTTGGGCAAAAATTTGGTTTTGGCTGGTCAAGACGATGTGCAAGAAGTTTTTGCGCATTGGCAGCAGGTGATGAATAAACCGAAGGCGAAGCTGGATGAGACCCGCAGGCGAAAAATTAAAGCGGCGTTAAAGTCATTTTCTGTGGAGGATTGTAAGCATGCGATTGAGGGCTGTGCGCAAAGCGCTTTTCACATGGGCAAAAATGACAACGGTAAACGCTACGATGGCATCGGCCTTATTTTTCGCAATCCTGAGAAAATTGAGCAATTCATTGCCATGACTCAAGGCGCAGAAAATACTTCGAGTGCAGACCTATTGCGTCTTGCCAACTCAGACCTAATGCAGGGGGTGATTTAAAATGCAAGCAAAGGAAATTTCAGAGCAACTAGCGCGGCGTGCAGAGGACGTGGCTAAACATTTGCTGCCAGCCGGAAAACGTGTGAGCGATGAATGGCGGGCGGGTAATGTGAGCGGCGGCCAAGGTGAGTCGCTGAAGGTCAGCCTTAAGGGCGAGAAAAAAGGGCTATGGTTTGATTTTGCAACGAATGAAGGCGGAGACCTGCTTGAACTCTGGCGTTTAAACCGCCATATAGGGCTACCAGAGGCGATATCTGAGGCTAGGCACTATCTGGGTATTACACAGCCTATTTTCTCGCCGCAGCGGCAAAATAATTATACTCGCCCCAGTGAAAAAATTTTGGGTGAAAGCGAGTTAAATGCTGCCGTTAAAAATTACTTGATGATAGATCGAAAATTGACTGATGATACTCTAGAAAAATTTAAAATAAGATCGATCGGAAGAGATATCGTTTTTCCTTACTGGCGTTCCAATGCGCTTATGCAAATTAAAAAACTAAGCCTTGATCGCGATGCGGGAAAAAAGAAAATCAGCGTTGAGAAAAATTGTGAGCCTTGCCTATTTGGTTGGCAGGCAATAGACAGCAACACCCGAGAAATAACCCTAACAGAGGGCGAGCTTGATGCGATGACTTTGTACCAATACGGCATTAATGCCTTGTCTCTTCCTTTTGGGGGTGGTACTGGCAATAAGCACAGATGGCTGGAAACAGAGTTTGATCGCCTGAGCCTGTTTGATGACATTTATTTGTGCTTTGACCAGGACGAAACGGGACAAGCTACTGTCCTTGACTTGATCGAGCGTCTGGGTCGCCACCGTTGTCATGTGGTCAGTTTACCCTATAAGGACGCCAATGAATGCCTGCAACAGGGTATGACAAAAGAAGCAATACAACAGTGCTTTGCATCGGCAAAAAGCTGCGATCCAGCCGAATTGCAAGGTGCGGAGCGATTTGCCAAAGCCGTCATTGATGGTTTTTACTCTGAAGAAAGTCAACGAGGATATTCACCCCCTTGGCAAAAGAGTCAGGGCAAGATTCTATTTCGTGCAAATGAATTGTCTGTGTGGACGGGCATCAATGGTCACGGAAAATCACAATTTTTGGGCCATGTCATTTTGTCCATGATGCAGCAAGGCGCGCGGGTTTGTGTGGCTAGCTTAGAATTAAAGCCAGAACGATTGTTGATGCGCTTAGCCCGACAAGCTGGTGCCGTGTCTCAGCCGTCACGAGCTTACATTCAGGCAATTCATGAGTGGTATAGCGATAAGTTGTGGATTTTTAATGTGGTGGGCAATACCAAGACTAAACGCCTTTTAGAAGTGTTCCTATACGCCAGGCAACGTTATGGTATTGATGTGTTTGTCATTGACTCATTGATGAAATGTGGCTTAGGGGAAGAAGATTATTCGGCTCAAAAACAATTTGTGGACGAGCTATGCGATTTTAAAAATCAGCATCAATGCCAAATTCATTTGATAGTCCATCCCCGAAAACCTGCTGATGAATCTAAGGCACCGGGAAAGATGGATATTAAGGGTACTGGCTCTGTGAGCGATTTAGCCGATTATTGTTTTACCATATGGCGGAATAAGCCAAAAGAAGAAGCTTTACAGAAAGCCAATAACGATGCAGCGATTAAGAAGGCGGCCATTGAACAACATGACTGTATTTGGATATGTGATAAAAACCGCAACGGTGATTGGGAAGGAAAGTGTGGTTTGTGGTTTGATCGGGCAAGTTTTCAGTATCTAGACTTCGCACAGGAGAGGCCTAAGGCTTTTGTGGATTTTTTAGCACAAAATAATAGCGGCAACATTGCCACCACTATAACAGACATGGGGAATGTAAAATGACAAAAATATTAAACTGTGCGAGAAAAATATCGCAGCAAGTGATTAGTTCTTGGGAGATAAGCACACTTCTCAAGGGAAAAATGACAGGTTTGTTGATTGGAGAATTGAGGGGGTGCAACAATAAAAAATTTTCATTTTTTGTCGCCAAGTCTTCATGATATTTGAATGCTTGGTTTTGTAATAATTATTTTTTGGAGAATCACAATGATAAATCATAAAACAAATCTTGATAATAGTGAGGGTAATGCAAAGGTTGTGCAGCTTAATAGCTGGACAAAAACAAGCCAGAATGATATAAGTAAGGGGGTGAAAAAGTTAACCGCCAGACAAGAGAAATTTGTGCGAGCAATTGCTGAAGGCAAGAGTCAGTCTGAGGCTTACCGTGAAGCGTACCCTAAGTCATGTTTATGGGAACCTAATGCGCTGCATAATAGGGCCCATGAATTGGCCAAAAATAGTGATGTTTTAGTGAGGATTGAAGAAATGAAGACAGAAATAATCCAACAGATTAAATGGAATCGTGAGCTGGCTATTATGATGTTAATTGAGATTGTGCATACCGCCACTAAAGACAGCGACAAGATTAAGGCGATAAGAGAACTCAATCTGATGCATGGTTATAATGAACCGGTGAAAATTGATCATACAAGCAGCGATGGGTCGATGAGCCCAAAGCGATTGGACGTGAGCAAATTGAGTGAGGCCACAATGAAGGAACTTTTAGATGCCAGGGGGAAATAGTGGATTAATGGAAGCAAGTGGTATGCTCTTGGTTGCTTTGATGCAGCCAGGCATGCCATCGGCATCTTTACCCTTAGTGATATGCAATGACAGACGGTGCGAGATGGCAAGATTAAAGATAGTTTTGAGTTAAGTATGTGTGGAAAATAATTGATTAAGGAGATATAGAAATGACAGAAGGTATATTTAAGAAGAAAGAAACTTTGCCAGAAGTTAAGTTTAAGGGCTACTCTGTTTCTGTGAGAATTTTTAGTATAATAATTGTACTTTGCATTATGACGTGGTTAGCGGTTGTTCTTTCAACTGACGATTCTAGTGACACTGGGGAAAAGACTGGGGCTCATAAAACCCCGCAACAGCGAATCATTGAATTACAAAACGATATTAAATCTGAAAAAGACTTTATTAATATTCTTTCATCATCAGAAGCAAGAAGAGAATTGGAGGCAGAGGAGGCAATGAGTAGAGGAATGTCTAACCCAATGGGAGCATCAGATGCAGACAGGAAGGCTTATTCAGACGCTCAAAGCTCTATGCAAGAGAATGTAATTTTGTTAAAAGCGGCGTTAGCAAAGATAAAGTCTGATCAAGACGAGATAGATGGGCTAAATATCAAGTTAGAACAGATTAAAAATAAAGCCAACGCCACAACATGGGAGTAACAAAGCCCTACTGTGCACAAAGAACAACGGGGGTGCGGTTTTAGCCCGCAAAAGAATTAAACGCCCCATAAAAATTAACTTATGGTAAAAATAAATTCTACTTAGATTTTTAAATGAGTTTAACTAAACATTTTGATTATAGATGTGCAATTTATGCTCTCGGAATGTAGACTTAGCCGAGGTTCAGCATGAGACGATAGACACCAGAGGAATGTTTAACGGCAAGCCGAGACAATAAAGCGCTGGCAGCCGTGGGAAAAATCCACCGGGACAAAGACCAGGCGCAGGCAAAGCCATTAGCAAGATGAATGCCTTAAGCAGAGGCGGCCCTGGGTGAGAGCGCAATTTAAAACAATCACTGAGTATAAATGCCAGCTTCAAGCCATCTTAAGCCAAGAGTGGTTTTAAGCTTCTTGGCCCAAATCGTTCACCCTATCATGGGTGTACTGGTGTTTTTGTAGTAATTGAACCGCGTTTGCTGTGGTTCATACATCCCCGTTTCGTGCAAGTATAAAATGAACAAAATTAAAGAGTCAGTTGTTGTCCCATGGGACATTTCTGGGACACTCAGCCAAAAATCATGACAACAAATAGCATAAAATGAGAACAAGGCTAAAATTATAACACCTTGATTTAATTGTTGTTATTTGTTTTAGCGAGTTGCCTTTTGTGGATTGAGACCGATTCGTAATCAGTAGGTCGTGTGTTCGATTCACATCTCCGGCAGTAGGGAAATCAATGACTTACAACACACTCCTAGAAGCCAAAATTTCACGGTGCTACGCGGGTGCTACGGATTGTGGGAAAGTACATGCCATTTTGCTCTATGCCATGGTGATTCTGTTCTTAAAAAGAACACTATAATCTATCAAACAAGCCACACAACGAATTAATAGGATGATGACACAAAATCGGTTGTTGTTCTAGTATAGGAAAGTAGACCTCTAGCTTATATTTTGTGCACTGGCCGACTCTATACCGCATAATCAGATGCGTAAAAATAAGTAATAGTGAAAACTGATCTTTCATATAGTAAACTAAATTAACAATTACATTTGATTTAGCGAGGATATTTCAATGTTCGAGATAATAAACACAACTGCGCTTCTTTTTATTACTATTTTTCTGGGGTTCGCCTGCGGCAGGATGGGACTATTTAAAAATGGTCAAGGGCGATAAGGATGTTTTGAAATTCCTATACATCAAGATAAAACGTTAATTGATTATGTTTTTTATATTGCATTACCATTAAATTTATTTTTATCCTGCTATCATTCATCATGGCGTATCTTCAATCTCTCTTATTTGTTCAGCTATAGTATTGCGATGAGTCTGATGATTACGTTAAGCTATATACTCAGCCAAAAACTGCTTAAGCCAGGTAAAGCAGTAAGTATTGTCAATAGTTTATCTGCAAGCCAAGTAGATGGCGCTTATTTTACAATTCCTCTTTTTTTATTGGTTTTTAAATCTGATAGCTTAGCCATACCCTTGATGTTAATTCAAAATACCATTTTTTTCACTATAAGTTTGCTCGTATTACAAATAAGTTACAAAAATAAAAGTTCTACACAAGAAAAAAATTATTTTTATTTCATCATCAATCAAGTTATATATGTAATTACACATAACCCTATTATCAGCTTATCTCTATTAGGACTAATTGCTGGCATGCTGCCTATAATAATCCCTACACCTATCCTGCATACAGCCAAATTTATTGGTGACTCCGCATCCGCGGTGGCATTATTTAGTTTAGGATTAACTTGTTCTTTTTATCTCAATGGTTTTAAACGCAAAGATCAAATCTATCCCTTATTTTGCCTAAGTTCTTTAAAATTAGTGCTATTACCCTTCATTAGCTTGATTATTGGTAAAGCGCTTCATTTAGATCATGATTTATTACTGGCTCTAGTTTTATTAACAGGGAGTCCAGCTGCAACACATACATATATCATCGCTAAAAAATATGATATCGACGTTGATATCGCTACCTTTAATGTCGTATTAACAACCATGCTCAGTTTCTTTAGTATTAATCTTTGGCTATACTGGCTAAGCTAATAACTAGCTACTCGTTGTAAGGCTTGACGGAAGAGCGTTAAGAAGTATGGATAATTAACCCGATTCCCCTGTAACCAAACGCACAGGAAAAAATGTGTTGGGATCTACTAGTTGACACTCCGAGGCATCATTGACCATCTGCGTTTCAACCGCTTCAAGAGCAAGATCGGAAACAATGGGGAAATATTTTTGCAACTTGGCCAGAGTGTTTGCATCCCAAAAACTTTTGAGTTCTTCTTTAATCATGCCTTTATTTAGATCTTTAAATACGCGAGAAAAAAGAGCACTTCTTTCGAACATGTTTTCTGGCCAATAATATAAGGTAACGGCAGAACAGTCATAAGAACCCATCTGCTGTAATAACCAATCCACACAGCCCGGACTTAGAAAATAAGACACTCCATCTAGAATAAAGATCGGACGCTTACAGTTAGGAAATATTTTTTCTAGTGCGCGATTTTCTCTATACGCTGCTTCTATATCAAAAGCCATAGACTGTAGTTTTTTAAGGATCTTGGAATCTAATGCTTTGTCTGCAATAGCGGCAATGCGTTCATTGCGCTGTTCTATCATATACGGGAAGTCTGTATCAAAAAAAACGCCTGAAAATTGAGGATTTTTCTTAGCAATAAGATAAGTTAATAATGAAAGTCCTGAAGCAAAAGAAATAATCGAATCATATAACCCAGTTTGAATGAGCCTAGTCGCCTCTTGCAGAAAATATCCCGCACACACACTGATTTTCCGTGTAACTAGTGGATAATTATACTTAGCAATGAAGTTTTCAGCAAGTAATCTACCCGCATCGCTAGACAATAATAAGCTTAACTTATCACCACTCAATTCTGGAAATGCGCAGCGGTAGTTTGCAGTGAGCTCTGCAGAGCTTACATCGGTTGGTTTATTTTCATTTTCGCTCGTCATATCACACCGCCTCTTTGCAATGAGTTTCTTTAATGAAATACAGTAATACTCCAGCCGCCAGCATTTCTAATGGCAGAATCAGTAAGGCATGTTGATAGTCACTTAATAGATAGACACGGCCACCATCTTGCATAGTGCCAGTCCATAGCAAATCTAAAATCGAACCCACCACCGGCGGTAATATTGCCCCACCTAAACTTTGTGCCATATTCATAAATCCCAATGCCGCGCCCGTTGCTTTAGCTGGTTGCAACTCACGGGCTATAGAAAAAGAAGATAAAAACGCTCCTGAAAAAATACCAAAGAACAGCATTAAAGTTCCCAGCATAAAGGTTGAAGGCATATGTACATAGATTATGATAAACAGACAAATGGTACCACCAACACTAGAAATATAAAGCGGCGGTTTACGTAGGCGTATTTTATCCGATATCCATCCAAAGACAGGACAGCCTATAGCCCAGCCTATAAAGATTAAGGAAATCATACTCCCCGCTTGGGTCATAGGCATACCATAAGCCGCTATTAAAAAACCAGCTCCCCAGGATGCTCCTAAAGTCAGAGTGGGCGTAAATATCAGTAGACCATAGACAGCCAGCAGCCACGGTTGCGGCTGGCGCATAATTTTAACTACATTGCTCAGCAATTCTTTAAACGATTGCGATGTGCTGACCCTATTTTTGCCCATAGGGTTTTTATCATCCTGAATCACAAACCAGGTTACAATGGCATACGCTATGCCCAGCACAGTTAAAACATCCAAGCTTTCACGCCAACCTATGCTTTCAACCATCACCGCCATAGGATGTTGACCACTCACGGCACCCAGCATACCAAAGGTTAAGACAAAGCCGCTCAATAGACCAAAGCGATGGGTTGGAAACCAGTTTGCGGCCAACACAAATGAGCCCAATACCGCAAAAGCCGAGCCTATTCCTGTAGCAAAACGCGCCAATTCCACCAATGCCCAGGTATGAGCATGCGCTGTTAAAAAAGAGCCTAGAGCGCATATTAACGTGGCTATAACGATAAGCTTACGAGCACCAAAACGATCGAGTAAGGTTCCCGCCGGGATTTGCATCATCGCATAACCAGCATAATAAGCCGTGGCTAGAAAGCCGAATTGAGCCGCGGTAATGCCAAAATGCCGCGTTAAATCTGGCATCATGACATTGGGCGCTACCTGGATAAAGAACTCGTAAAAGTAAAACAGGGTACCGGTAAGCCAAACCACCAAAGAATAGACGCTCGGCTTGCCTTGAGTGCCACTGATAGATTCAACATTTTGACCAACTTGCATGATGTTACTTTCCTTTAGTAGATAGGGCTAGTCTAACACTTTTTTTATCCTCTGCAAAAGAGTATTATGCTCATAGTATTTAAGGAGTCCCTCGTGAGCGCAATACAACCCCCCCAGATTCAGAAAACCCTATAGTCATGACGCGTAGCTTAACTTTTTTGCTGGCCCTAGCATGTGGCGCTATTGTGGCCAATCTCTACTATGCCCAAACCTTGATCACCTCAATTGGCAGCGATTTGCACTTAAATTTAAAATTAAGCGGCTTTATAGTCACCTTGACCCAATTGGGCTATGGCGCCGGACTGCTGTTTTAGGCTCTGCCTTATCGACTTATCTCTATAGATTGGGGGGCTGGAAGTTTATTACCTATACAGGTTTCATCGTGTCGTTGTTTGTGTTTTTTTATTTTATGACAGAATGTGTGCGGAATAAGAAAGAGAAGCGCTCGCAGTAATCTAGGCAAAGTCATTTTCATCTATTGCTGAAAATGACTTGCTATAAAATTATATTGTTTAAATTAACCTGAACAACTTACAGGGCCGGATGTCGATAGTTGCTCTGCTGTTCAATTCTCTGCCTTTTATTGGGGGAATCGCTTATATCCTTCCAA
>JBIPMB010000012.1:0-23145 GCA_044369355.1 Gammaproteobacteria bacterium
CATTGGTATATACTGAGTTCGCCAGTAAAAGGTGTTCTGTTAGACTCACATTATATTCACATTGCACCGGTCCACTATTTGAGGTCATAATGCCCGCAGCACTAAATCCTGATAGCGCCCCTCCACCTAAAGTGCCAGGTGCTGGATAGATTTGTACCCATCCTCCTGAGCTAGAATAAGTTTGAGTACTCGAATTATATTGAATGTTGCCAGTTTCAGGGCATGCAGCCGTTACGGGAGTAAAGTGATGTCCTGAATCCGTTTTCGTTAATCTTTCGTCACTAATTGCCAGTACGTCGGGCATACGCACGGCAGGTGTAGCTGTCCATGTTAATAAATCTTCAGCGCTGACATCCGGATCGGTATAAAGCGCAATGGCTCCCTTCTCATGCGGCTGATCCCATACCACATTTACACTAATGCCATTCACCCAAAAGTTTCGACCCGTAGTGTGATCCGTGGTGTAACCAGACTCTAAACCCGCTCTCCACGCTGTGGTATTGTGCGTAGTCCAAATCCAATTTAAACCACCCCCATAAGCATTTGCTAACTGCGTAACGCTAGAGTGTAATTCTAATTGCGTACTGGACGTTAATAATTGTTGCAAATTTACATGACCACCAAAACCTTGGGCATCATTACCATCATAATGAATATCGTACTGGGTATCATAACGCACCTTATCGTAATCCGCACCCATGGTCACTAAACTATGCGACCATAAATGTAGTCCCGCTTCTGCCGTGCCATTCCAATCTACACCACCAGCAATACGACGTTGATCTAATAGACTAATGCCATCCCCTAAATCTATGGTTTGATCGGATAAGTTTTTACTGCCTGCATGAGAATAATGGCCGCCGATTTGCAAATCTTTGAGCGTTTTACCGCCTAACCAATACTGATATGCGGCACCGACAGCTGCTTGACTCATCCATTGCCTAGTATCGCCTGTGTAGAAATTAAAATCGAGATTTTCATCTAAATATTCGCCAGTGATTTTAATACGGTTTTTATCGTTCAGCGCAAAAGCATAAGTACCATTGCCTCGAAATACTTTGGGACCTGCAGCTAATTCAACAGCGGCTGCATTCTCACTATTAAAATCAAATAATACCTTGGCATCGCCAACCACACCTAGAAGAGAATCTTGATCTATAGATAAATCTACTGGATGATTATTTTTGACACCTTGATCACTATTGTCGGCATTGAATAGATTTATATTATCTTGGGCTGGTACATTCATCCCATTAGTATCAGCAAATGCTGATATTACAAAGAAAGTTATTAGAAAAAAAACTAAATATGAAAATTGATTGCGTTTTTGATTTGATTGCATTTTTTTTTGTTGCTTCATTGCAAAGACTCCTTCTTAATGTTTTTTTAAATGCAATTCATTGTCATTTATTTTATCAGAGAAGTCAAGAGGCAATAGCAGATCTGAGTCGAGATAAATCTCAATCCAACGTCTGTCTATAACGTTTGGTCGCAAATACCAGCATAACGGCGCCATACAATAGCATAGGCCAGATGTCCGCCCATATTTGTGTTATGCCATTACCTTTTAGCAAAATCCCACGCGTAATGCGTACCATGTGGGTCAACGGCAATCCTTCTCCAATAAAAGTAGCCCAACCCGGCATACCGTAAAATGGAAACATAAATCCGGATAATAAAATGGACGGTAGAAAAAAGAAAAAGGTCATCTGCATCGCTTGTAATTGGGTATTAGCCAGCGTTGAGAAAAATAACCCCATCGATAGATTAGCGATAACAAAAGGGAAAATACACACAAATAACAGTATAATACTACCGTACATGGGCACATGAAAGAGTATTTTGGCCAACAGCAAAACGATCAAAGCCTGTGCATACCCTAATAGTATATAGGGGATCATCTTACCCATCATCACTTCCTTAGGTTTAATGGGTGTAGCCAATAAGCTTTCAATAGTACCTGTTTCAATCTCGCGCGTAATCGCTTGTGCCGTGACTGTAATCATCGACATAGTTAAAATGACCCCTAGCAATCCAGGAATAATACTGTAACTGGTAATGTTCTCAGGATTATATAAAGGATGGGCAATGACTTGAAAACTCGGCGCTTGATAACGCAGTTTCTGCGTACCACCCAACAAGAAGGGATCAAACACAGTGTGCGATAGTTGCGTCAAAGCTTGCATGGCAGGGCCAATGGCCACACCATCGGTGGCATCCGCTTCCACCAAAATACTGGGTTTATCACCACGCAGAAAATCACGCGTGAAATTAGGCGGAATTGAAAATACAAATAACACCTTATTCTCACGCAATAAATCTTGCGATGCTTTCTCGCTTTGCGATACAGAAATTATATGAAAATAATCGGTATTTTGTAAACCCGTTACAAAAGCGCGCACATAAGGGCTATTATCGCCCAATAGCACAGCAACGGGTAAATTCTTAGGATTAGTATTAATAGCATAACCAAATATAATCAGTTGAATAACGGGGATCCACAAGATTAGACCGATAGTAACATTATCTCGACGCATATGAATAAATTCTTTTTTAAGCATGGCCCATAAGCGCTGTAAAAAAGAATCCTTAAACTGTATATTATTGTTCATCGATAACCTCTTTAGGCTCTGTTGTAATTAATGCAATAAATACATCTTCTAATCGGGGCTGAATCTCTTCCAATTGCAATTGATGCCGCTCCGCAAAAGGCAACAAAACTTGGACCATTTTATTGTGATCATAACCACTCACATGCAACGTATCACCAAAGCTGCCAACTTGCTCTAAATACGGCATCTCTCGCAATGCACGTATATAGCTTTGAATATTTTCACCCGTAATTTGCCAAGTAAATAATTGCGCATTATTTACAATCTGTTGCGGCGTGCCTCGCGCTAAAATATGACCATAAGCGATATAAGCCAAATCCGTACAACGTTCCGCTTCATCCATATAATGCGTAGCCACTAAAGTGGTGATTCCTTGTAGAGATAAGTCGTGTACATGATCCCAAAATTCGCGCCGTGCTTTGGGATCAACCCCTGCCGTAGGCTCATCTAATAGTAACAATTTAGGGCCATGTAAAATAGCACACGATAAAGCCACGCGTTGCTTCCAACCACCAGATAACGTACTTACCAAATGTTTACGTCGTTCATACAAGCCTAAATCCCGCAATGCTTGTTCCACTCGCTCTTTGCGCTTATCCATACCATACACTACGGCTACAAAATCTAAATTTTCTTCTATGCTCAAATCCCCGTACAAACTAAATTTTTGCGTCATATAACCACATTGTTTTTTAATTTCGCGCGATTGAGTGATCACATTTAATCCTAAACATTGACCAGAGCCCCCATCAGGAGTCAATAAACCGCACAACATGCGGATGGTAGTGGTTTTACCACTACCATTGGGACCTAAAAAACCAAAAATAGCGCCTTTTTTAACTTGTAAATCGATGCTATTGACGACGGTAGCAGTACCAAACTTTTTAGTGAGTCCTTTAACATCGATTGCCAACTCACTATTATTCATGTGGGATCCTGTAAATAGACTGTAACCGGACTACCAGGATGAAATTTTAAGGCTATCTCTGGTGGCAATTGCGCTTCTACTCTATAGACTAATTTTGATTTAGATTCTTCACTGTAAATCACGGGCGGCGTATATTCTGCTTCTTTAGAAATAAAACTCACTTTAACGGCTTTAGCAGTCTTTGCACCATCCACTATAAACCACACTTTTTGTCCTAATTTAATATGGCTATAATTGGATTCTGGCACATAAAATAAAACGCGTATTTCTTTAGGGCTTAAAATTGCCAATACGGGTTGACCCGCGGCAATAAACTCTCCCGGTCTAAAGAAGGTATCAAAAATAAGGCCTTCATCGCTGGCCACGCCCGTTTTTTGTGACAATTGCCAGGCAGTGGCTTTCATTGCTGCTTCGGTAGCGTTAACTTTTTGTGTTTGTGCTTGAATCAGATGCTGACGTGCTCCCAATTCGGCTTCGGAAAGATTGGATTGCAATTGTTTGACGGTTTGTAATTTTGTAGAATAGTCGGCTTGTACGTTGTCTAAATCCGCTTTACTCACGACATTCTTATCATACAAGCGCTGATATCGATCTAAAGTGATTTTAGACAATGCCAATTGTGCCTGAGCCGCTAATACATTGGCGCGTATTGCATCTAAGATGGTATTACGTTGCCCGTTTTCTAAGTCTGACAAAGTTTCTTGCTCAGCAGCCAGGGTATATTGCGCTTGACTCAAGTTAGAACGTTCTGGTTCTGGATCCAATTGATAAAGCTTTTGATCTATTTTTACAGGGTCACCACGAGCAACGTCTAAGTCGAACAACTGCCCCGACACGGGTGGTGCAATATAGATTAAGTATGCCTCTATATAACCTAAGTAATGAGGCTTTTGTCCACTACAGGACAGTAGCAGCAACAAGACGCCAAACGCAGTAAAGATTTTAAGGCTACGCACAGATATCCTTATCAGCATTTTAACTCCTTATATTTTTGCAAACGAAAACGCCATAATTTGTGATAGTGTCTCTTGCTCAAATACAGATAATAACAATCTATCTATTCCCAATGCAACGCCCGCGCAGGCGGGTAACCCGGCCGCTAGAGCCGCCAATAAGCATTCATCTATAATCACTTCAGGCACGCCCAAACGTCGTCTTTTTTCATTATCCGCTACAAAACGTGCCCGTTGTATTGAGGCATCTTGTAATTCTTGAAACCCATTCGCCAATTCTATGCCATTAATATACACTTCAAAACGCTTAGCCACTGTACCATATTCTGTTTCAGCCAAGGCCGCCAATATAGCCTGGCTGGAGGGGTAATCATAAACAAAAACCAGCCCTTTCTCTCGCCATTGTGGCTCTATAACAGTGGCCATTAGCCACATCAACCACATGTCCTTATCGTTGACATCCACCGTATCGGGAACACTCACCCCATGTACTATAGCACTCTTTTGCAATTCATGGACAGTTACTTGCCAGGGGTCTACAGACAGATAGTCTAAAAACAACTGCCTATAACTATACTGTGCAATAGAGATGGCTGGTAAAAATTGTTGTATCAATTCGACCACTTCAGCCATTAATTGCTGATAAGTCCAATCTACCCTATACCATTCTAATAAAGTAAATTCAGGATTATGATAACGCCCTTGTTCATCTCCACGAAAAGCCTTGCCCATTTGATAAATAGATCCGCTACCACTTGCCAATAACCGCTTCATGGCATATTCAGGCGAGGTTTGTAAATAACAATCTTTGTTTGTCGGAGCGCCATCCACATAAGCTCGCCATGATTTTATAAAAGGATCACTAGAACCATAATGGCACAATAACGGCGTTTCAACTTCCAATACGCCCCTATGTTCAAAAAAATCACGTATGCGCTTTAAAGCATGGGCCCGTTGTTTTAACAGTTTGACCGTGGCATCGCTGCGCCAAAGATCATTCTGTCTCATTGATCCCCGCTTCAGCCGTCACTTTAGCTTGTACTTTTGCAGTCAGTTCTCGTACAAAAGTAGCCATTTCACTACCTTCTTGATACGGCACATTATCGGGTGGGTAAAATGTCGCTGAAATCATATCATCTAATAATTCATTAGAGATATTAGCCGCATGCCGACCTGTTTTACCCAACAGACGTTCTAGACGTTCTATGCAGGCTTTGACTTCATTTCTAGACACGATGGATTTTGAAAAAGCTTCAAATTGTTCGCCCATGAGCATAGGCACTAAAGGATCGGTTAAGCGAAACGGTGTAAAAAGATTCATTTGATTGAAGGGCATATCGTCCAAATCTTCTTCTACCACGGGTGGGGCGTTTTTCTGTTGGAAAGATTGTAAAGCCATCATAGCGGCTTCTACAGCAGTACTGCTCTTTGTATCACTCATCACTTTAGTGATCAATTGTAGATCTTCATCTATCGGGACATTCGTCGTAGCAAAAATAGTATCCACTTGCGACACCGCTTCATTAAAATGCTTTTCTCGTTGTTCAAGTTCTACCAGCATTTTTGTGGGCGGTGGTTCTACACGTAAGAAATGGTTTAAACGCATTTCTTCACTGGGCGGCGGACTCGCATAAAACATTTGTGCGCGCACAATACGCGATTTAAAGAAAATATGAGCCTCGCCTTCGCGCTGCTCTTTTAAGTCCAAGAGATCAATACGTTGTCTTTTTTCTGCCGAAGAACTACGGGTATCCATGTAATTATTCATGATGCTATTGGAGTTGGTTTGAAAAGTATCCACCTTAGTGACATAAGATTCTCCGGCTGTTTTTGAGAAAAATTCCCAAGTTTCAGTAGGATCTTCTAATTTCATACAAATTTTAATGTTGGTATTAGCGCCAATGGAAGCGGCTTCTTCTTTAGATGCTTTCTGAAATGCCGGTAAATCTTGTCCAGCGAAAATAGCTGAAAAACCCAATGAACGCGCTTGTGCTGGTACCACGGCAAAACCTTCAATAGCATAATAGCCATATTCGTCCAAGATACACATGAAAGGAGTCAAAGCGTTAGTGGGTTTTCTGGAAATTAATTCGCGGTAAGAGCCTTCCACTTCACTGCCCAGCCCCGCTGACATCATCGCTTTTAAGGTAGAAATAATAACTTTACCTAAATTAGCCAATTCATCGGGCGCTTTTTCCAAAGCCGGTAGTAACACCACTAAAATACGTCTATTTAATACTACGTCTTTAAGATCTACTTCGGCTAATTTGACGCGTAGAATATGGCCGTAGGTATCGGCCAAGGAAGTGAACACTCGCGTTAGCTGCATGGTAATAAAACCATGCTGTTCTAATACCTGTGATACTTGCTTACCTTTTTTATTTTTATCGTAACCTGGCAGATTGTCTAAATAGTGGGAAATAGGCTGCATCACCACCTCAGGCACATTATACAAAGGCACGGGTTCCTGATGTTCACGCGGAAATAATTTGTCTACAACGATACTTTCTAATTTTTCCAAAGAAAAGTATAGTCGGGTGGTATGTGCATCCAATAATATATGTCCTTGGTCACGCATATACACCAAGATTTTCATCAGGGCTTCAACGAAGGAAATAGCGCGCCCTTTCCACATATCCCCATCGGGCGAAGCGGATGCAGAATCCATCATGCTCACCACTAATTGCGATAACATGCTAGAAGAACCATTTGAAAAGGGGTTCAAGGTATTGGATATTTTTTTCTCTTGACGACCGACAATATCGCGCGCACCCGTCATAAAGTTAATAATCAGCAGATCGTCTTCACGCCCCATAGAACGCGCCATAGAGAATATCTTCGCAAATAAGGAGTTATCACCCTTACCATCCACATAAATAAAACCGCTGCCATACACCAAGGCGTTATAAGCAATGGATACCAGAGCTTCTGTTTTACCACTACCGGTTGAACCGAAGATGAGTACGTGTGTACGTAAATCATCGTTAGAAAACCACAACTCCTCATTGGTTTTACGATCATTGCCTAGAAAAGCAATGCCGCGAGCACGATTGTATTCTTTAGAACCTGGTTTTAAATCACCATAATCAATTTGTCCCGAAAACTGAGGTAACCGAAAGGGTAAAGTGATTTTGCGCGTGCGTTGATAAAAGTAAATACTCACCCCAGCAATGAATAAAAGATCTACATAAGCCGGAAAAATAAAACCAACGACGACAAAAAATATCAGCATCCCAGTAACGCTGTCAGCTTCCGAAAGAAAATCAGCAATGCGTTGCCCTAACGTACGCGTATCGCGTATCAGTCGATTGGAATCTTGTTCCTGGTAACTTTCTAATCCCCGTTGTGTAGGGGCTTTTCTAGCCATAATTTACTCCTAAAGCTTCTCGCCTTATTTCTTTACGGTACGCACAGATTAGTGAGAATTTACTCATCAACCGCCTTCTCTTTTTCATCAGGAACATAAACCAATTCATCAATCGCATCGTCTAAACTGATAACCGCTTCTTCAACCATAGGCGACATTAAACGATAGCCTATGACTTTTTCTGCATAAAAATGAGCAAAGATCCCCGCTACTTCTGGAAACACCGTTTGCCTGCCTACTGAATTCAATACATACCACAAGACTCTATCGCGTGGTTTTAACCATAAAAACTCGGCCGATGCCAATACCCCATCGCTGCGTGCCAATTCTAACATAGCGGCTAATACGCCATATTCAAAGGCATGGCGTGCTATAATCTCTTTTACAATTTTATTGTTTTTGTACTTTGTTAACAACGCATCCGCCCCCGTAAAATTAAGCCGGGGGTCTCTAGCAGAAATGGCGATTTGTCGCAATAATTTGTTGGCCACATCTCTATCTCCTAGCGCTTTGGCAATAAAGATAGCAAATAAAGCACGGCGCTGTGGTGTCAACTCTTCTGGCGAACGCCACAATTCACCTAATTGTTTCACAAATACTTTATGCGCACGGTATTTATTGACTTTAGCTTCATAACCCATCTCGCGAGACAGACCCGTTGCACCCATGTGCTTCTTCTCTACATCCAACAGTTTATACTTTTTAGAAAACTGCATGGCTGTGAGCGCCATCGCCCAAGGACCTTTTTTAATATCTTGTTTGATCAAATCTAAACCCCATACTACATTCGCATAAGGCCAATTATTCAGTTCTTGCTTTAACAAAGACTTCATACTAAAGGTTTCACAATAGCGTGTTCCGGCACTGACACGATAAACACGTAAAGCTAATAAAATAAGAATTACACCAAAAGGATAGCGTAAATAATTCCCTACTGCTGTAGTCACGGCGTACAGTTGAGCCAGCGTTACATTTTTTGGTGATGCATAAGCGATGGCATTTCTTAATGGTATTATTCTAGCAGTAAATAAACTTATGAAGTCCGCTTCCCAAAACTTTATTCGTAGTACCGTGGTTATTATTGCGACATGAAAAAAATACCAGATAATGATGGAACCGATCACAAGTGCCACTATGATCCACAGCAGATCCATTCCGCTGTCGTTTTGACTTTGTCCTTGTCCGCCTTGTGGTGGTGCCATAATCGTTATACCTCAATTAATTTGTCTTTTTGTACCCAATAAACTTTATCTCTATGCTTAAATTGACGCAATTGAGACAATTCAATTTTTTGTATGGTTAAAAGAGCACAATCCAAATAACGATCGCGTTTAGGGGCCGTGTATAAGCTTAAATCTTGTGATACCTTGATACAAGCACTAAAAAAACCATAACTATCATTACGCAAGCTGCGTTCAGCCAAGGCCCAATCATCATAAACAGCCAAACCATTTTTTTCACAAAACTTCACCATCTCTAATAAGATAGGAATACAATTTATACCCTCAACCGTTTCTCCCAATTTAGGCAAATCACGGTGAAACACTCGTATATAGACCATTTTCTCATCTTGGCCTTGTGACATATTCCGTTGTTTATAATCTTCTTTAGAATTATTATTTATTTCTGCTGTAGGATCTTGGTTAACAGTCAGTTGTGTATGCAATTCGTGGCTTAAGCGTGTTAGCTCATTTAATAAAATAGCAAAACTGGTGGCTTGTCCGGCATAACAAGCCTCCATCTTCGTAATGGCCTCCGTGAGCATATTCAGCAACACATAATTGAGATAAGGATCTTCCATACGTTCCACAGCATAGATCGTCACGTGTTTTTGTTCTAGTTGATGTCCAATGTCTACCGTATGCTGCAATAAAATATTGGCTGCTTCTTTTAATTCTTGCAAACTCGCTTTTTGCGTAGATACCCCAGAACGACCAAAGACCGCTTCGCCTTGTTTAGGAGGGTTATTTTTAATACTAATGATCTTTTCTAAAATAGGAATGTAGCGTCTACACAACTGGCTAACAGCTTGTAACGCTGCACCCGTAGTTTGTACGCTTTTATGGGGTTTTTCATGATCGTTAATCATACATCAATTCATCCAACACCACTGCTTTTTTACTAGATGCTGTTTTAGCCAGCTCATTCATGACATCAGTGATGCACAATATGCGCAAAATATCTGGCGTTACGTCATCAAAACCCACTTTAACGCCTAATAGAGTCCCCTCTTGCTCTTCAAAAGAAGCTCCTAAACCATAACCCAAACATAACGATGACAGTTGTTCCGCGCGACGCACAATAGCCGGAAAAATGCCTACATCGGAAAATACTTCTTCAGGCATAAGTTCACGGCTATTTAAGGTAAAACCAAAACCCATGGTTTTCATGACTGCAACTAATCTTTTTTGTAAATCTATCATTTTTCCATCACATTAATTTATCTTCTCGCCACCATGGCCTACACAATTTACGCGGCCCAGCCAATAAAGATCGCGCTAAGCGGGCAAAAACGATCATCGTAAAACCGAATCGTTCTAAAATAGCAAAAAAAATGGTTACACCTAAAAAAGTCCAAAACGTCCACCACCGTATATGTACTAAAAGTAATAAACACGGCAAAGCAGAACGTGCATCAATCACAAAAAAGCGTGCTGAGCGCGCACTATCCCGCCAATGAGCTCTGACATTTAACTGCGCCATTATTTACGACCGGACGGTTTTGTTTCTATCATTTGGCTCTTCTCTCTCCCCTACTTTTATAAAATATATTATTGAGTATACATCCATATTGCATTATGATAAAGTGGTTATAGTGATACTTTTCTTCAGCTGCGTAAAGGTTAGGACAATATGCGAATTTATCTCAGTCTACTGGTACTTAGTATGGGCATTAGCCTCACAGCCTGCTCATTACCCGAACAAAATGCGAGTACGATCCCTAGAAGTCCAAAGGTAGACCCTGCAGAAGAGAAATTGGCTGAAGCGGCTGACAGCGTTAGCAAGTCGCTGCAAAGCTTGGCTGAAAACCAACAAGCAACCAATCCAAAGCCCAAACAGTATAAAGAACCTGATCCGTCCGACTATGGCATGTCTAATTTGACAAGCATGAATTGGTCTGGACCTATAGAACCTTTAGTTTCGCAAATTGCCAAAGCGGCAGGTTATAAATTGCGAG
The DNA here is from genome assembly GCA_044369355.1 of Gammaproteobacteria bacterium. Lineage (GTDB taxonomy): Bacteria > Pseudomonadota > Gammaproteobacteria > UBA1113 > UBA1113 > VFKP01. The sequence continues at coordinate 11,039 of JBIPMB010000012.1, forward strand.
TCTCCGGTGTCGCCCCCGCTATCCCTATATTGGTGAGCATCAACGCTAAAAACATACCATTAGGTCAAATTTTGCGCGATGCGGGCTATCAGTGCGGCGACCGGGCTGATATTGTAGTCTTTACACGCTCCAAGGTGATTGAGCTGCTTTATGCGAACAATTAAACGATTCAAATCAACACTATCTAATTTATTTGCCTGTAGTTTGTGGCTCTTAGCAGGCACTGTTTTATCAGGTTGTACTACTTATGAAACGGTTGTTTACCCTCCGAACGCGGACACCTCCGATTTAGCGCAATTGCGTGTCTTAAGGCAAGTTCAAATGGAAAAAAGCGATGATAATTCAGAGAGCATCAATTCCATGCGTTTACTTGCCCTACACCAAACCGCACTCACTGTAGGCGCACAAGGTGCTTTGGCCAAACGCAGCCAAGAATTAAATGCTTTGTTTAAATCTCAAGCACCCCGCTTGGATCAAGTGTTTAACTTTAACCTGATGATGTTAAGCCATAATGTGCTACCGCCCGTGCTCACCGAGGGCGATGATACTTTAAACTTGCAAGATCCCAACACCATACGTGCAGCAGACAGAACTTATGCTATAGTCTCGCAAGCTCATTTTGTGACCGTGCCACCTACTTGGCGTGATTATCTACATATGAGCTATAAAAAACCCGATGTCCCCGATAAAACCTTATTGCCTAAAAATGTCGCTGAAGTGGTTGAATGGAAATTATATGTACAAAAAGGCTGGGAGGAAGGAACATTGCAAGCCGATAATATCTTTATAGATAGTTTAAATCGCTTAACACGCGATTATACCGGTATGGCCTTGTATCGCTCACTCTATAATCAAAAGATGATCAGCGCACCTTTTGTGGCCAAAGCTAATTTGGGTATTACCGGTGGTGGTGATAATTTGACCATCAATGATTCCGTATTGCGTATCACTTCCATACCGCAATTAAACACTGAAGGCAAAACTTGGACCCCTGCGGTGAGACAGCCGCAGTAGTAAGGGCCCGAGTTTTTACCCCATTACATTTTTCCCTGCAATTAATGTATAATACGAGCACAGTTTGTACTTATAATGTGCATCGCCGTCGCTTTGCAGGAGAAAATTTTGCTTTTTTGCTATAGATCAATGCGTTGTTTAAACTGGTCAGCTTACATACCGGCCCTAGAAACTTTGCCTGTAGACCATGCTGTGTCAGAACGTTTTCTGGCCCATCGTAAATTGAATACCGCAATGATCCCCGCTGCCTACAAAAGACGTTGTAGTCAGGCAAGCAAAATCGCCTTAAGTGTAGCGCTACAAACAGCGGCCGATCAAAACATCGATTACAGCATTTTTTGCTCCCAGCATGGCGAAATTACCACCGCTTGTTTATTGTTTGCCGAGATGAAACGAGTAGAAACCCTATCCCCTATGCATTTTTCGCAATCCGTTCATAATGCCGCCTCTGGCTTATTCGGCATTCAACAGCAAAGCACCCTTCCTACAACGACTCTCTCTGCACAAAATAATACTTTTTTTGCAGCCATGATCGAAGCCTTAACTTGGCTACAACTCAATCCTGATAAAACACTGTTATTGACGATATTTGATACCGCTTTGCCCACAATCTATCAAAAATTAAATATTCAGCATGATTGTGAATATGGGATTTCCTTATTATTGTCAAACCAAAACGCAACACTACAGCCCCATCTGAGCGCAGAACTCTATGTAGCTGACAAAACACCCATTCCCAGTACTTTACCCAGCGCTATTGTTTTTTTAGATTGGTTTTTAAAAGCAACTGAAGAACCCCTGGTCCAATCTACGGCGCAACAACATCTACTATGGCGATATCATCATGCTTAGAGAAATAGGCTTATCTTTAGGTGTTATATGGCGTGCATTCGGCATCGGATTATTATTCGTGCTGTTTAGCCTGGGCAGTTTATTGCTGGGCTATGTCATTGTTCCTCTCATACATTTATTGAGTAGAAGAAAAGGCTCGCTAAAATATCAAGCTCAATACAGTATTCATCTCATGTTTCGGTTGATCATTTTTGCCATGCAAGCATTAGGACTTATAAAAATTATTTTTAAGGATTTTGATAAATTGACTCTAGATCGCAGCTGTTTGATCATTGCCAATCACCCTACGCTCATTGATTATGTCGCTATCATATCCAAATTACCGCGTTGCGATAATATCGTCAAAGAAGCCTTATGGCATAATCCTTTTTTAAAACGCATTGTTACATTAGCAGGTTATATCCCTAATTTAGATGCTACTACTACCTTTTTAGCCGTTCAAAACGCTTTATCTCAAAACACACCTTTGCTGATATTTCCAGAAGGCACTCGTTCTACTCCAGGGCAACCTATCACCATCAAAAGAGGTGCTGCGCAAATCGCTGTGCGCATAGGAGTACCTATGCATTTAATTCACATTCATTGTATTCCCCCTATATTAACTAAAAATAAGAAATGGTATAAACTTCCTAAAGAAGTACCTCATTTAATCTTAAGCGTAGGTAAATGTTGGCTGCCTCCTTACGTTGATATAGAAACAGTTCCCCCGTCTCTGGCCGCACGAAAGTTAACGCGAGAGATACAGCATGAATTTTTAGGAGACAAACCAATATGACCCTACTTGAAAACGATATAAAATTATTTATCATCGAAACTTTGCATCTCGAAGACATTACTGTAGCAAGCATTGACAACGAGGCCCCTTTATTTAACGGTGATTTAGGATTAGATTCTATAGACTCCTTGGAACTGGGCGTAGCGCTTAAAAAGAAATATAATATTAAGATTGACTCTAATCAAGCAGAAGAATTACAACATCACTTTTATTCTGTTAAAAATCTAGCCGCTTATATAGCCTCACAACAGGAAAAATAAAATGACATCTGATCCGGAAAATATTTTTATAGAATTACGCAGGCTTTTAACGACTTTATTTGAACTAGAAGATAGCAACATTCATCTGCAGTCTAGGCTTTATGAAGATTTAGACTTAGACAGCATTGATGCAGTGGATCTCTTGGTACATTTTCAGTCCATCACTAAACATAAGTTTCAACCAGAAGAATTTAAAGCAGTTAAAACGATTGGTGATATTGTGAATATTATTCATGCTCGTCTCAAGGAAAAAGAGTAAACTCATGAAGAAAGGTTGGCTGTTTGTTCTTGTAGGCATTCTATTCAGCAGCCTAAGTTTTTTATTCCATAATTTACTGATGATTAAACTCTATCCGGTTACGATCAGCTTAATTTTATTGAGTTCTTTCTCTTATTCTTTACTACATCCACCCGCCATCATTACACGCATTGCACAAAGCTTAGAAAAAGAACCTTTATCTACAGCCATTATCGCATATACGCGAAAAGTAACGATTGCTTGGTGTGTATTTTTTGTCATGAACGCAACCATTTCTTTATATACCGCATTATACACTTCTACCGTTGTTTGGAGCTTGTATAATGGCTTATTATCTTACTTGTTTATGGGACTATTGTTTGCAGGTGAATGGTTAGTACGTTATTTTGTTAAAAAACGTACTGTGCGTGTAGTAACATCATGAACCTCAATGCTTTGTCTTCTATCTTTCATATCAATGACGCAGTCATTACCAAAGCGGAATTATTGCAAGAAATAGAAAGCCTGAGTCAAACACTTTACAATACCCCGGCACAGCGTTGGGCTTTATGTTTTAAAGACAGCTATCGTTTTATGGTGACGCTATTATCTCTATTGGTTGCAGAAAAAACACCCGTTTTGCTACCCAGCTATAAACCCGGCACAATAATACAATTTAGAGAAACGTTTGATGCTATTTTGTCGGATCTAGAAGATATAGCTTCAACTTCGCTGTCACAAAATCATGGTCACAAAAAACCGTTAGATGCAGCGTTAGACCCCCATCAAAAAATTATCTTCTACACTTCAGGAACCACGGGAACTCCACAAAGAATAGAACGCTCTTTACAGGCTATAGAAAATGAAATCCTTACCTTAGAAGAAACCTTTGGCAATATCATGGACGATGCCACCATTTATAGTACAGTCTCTCATCAACATATTTATGGATTATTGTTTTATATTTTCTGGCCTTTGTTTAGCGGTAGATGCATACAATTTCCCATTATAAATTATCCCTCAACAATGCAAAAAATAATCCGAAATGAAGGGACTAGCGTTTTAATCAGTAGCCCCAGTTTTCTGTCTCGACTAGACAGTCAGGCTGATCGTAAAAGTTCATTGCTGGTGTTTTCATCGGGCAGTCTTTTGACTGAATCGATGGCATTACAATTAGCGCAACAATCAAATATAATACCCTTTGAGGTATTAGGCAGCACGGAAAGTGGTGGTATTGCTTTTCGTCAGCAATGCTTATCACCTGATTGGCAAGTATTGCCTAATGTATCGATTAGCGTAGAACCTGTAACACAACAATTGCGCGTACAATCTCCGCATTTCGATGGGGGTGAGATAATGTTGGGCGATAAAGTTCAATTAAACTCCGATGGAAGCTTTAACTTATTAGGTCGTGTTGATCGCATAGTCAAGATTGAAGGTAAAAAAATCTGTTTAACCGAATTGCAGACAAAGGTACAAGAGCATCCTTGGGTCAAAGAAGCCTATGCGCTACCATTAGAAGCTCATAGACTATACATAGGCCTTGTTATTATTTTGAATGCAACAGGACGTATCACGCTCAGAGAGCAAGGAAACTTACCTATCAAGAGAAGCATTCAATCTTGGCTTGCGCAGTTTTATGACCCCATTGTGCTTCCTAAGACTATCCGTTATGTAGAGGCTTTTCCCGTGAATGCCCAAGGTAAAATAGTATTGCAGGATATGACTGCTCTATGGGGAGAGACTAAATGATTCAATATGCTAAAGAGATTATACGCATTGTTCAGAAACAGTCTGAAAAAGAGCTTCAATTACAGATTTGTTTCTCAGAATCATTGCCCTATTTTCAAGGCCATTTCCCCGGCACCCCCATTTTGCCTGGAATAGTACAGCTTAATTTTGCCATTGATTGTGCAACGGAATATTTGTTAATGAATAAAACGCAAATACAATCTATACCGCAGATCAAATTCTTAAATCTCATTCAGACTAATAAAGAACTGATACTATCCCTTATACTAGAAGATAATGCGCTTAAGTTTTCTTATGCCAATGAAAACAAAACATTTTCGCATGGCAAAATAATATTGAAGGATTTAATAACGTGAAGTGTTGCATTCTCATTCCACATTATAATCATATTCGCGCACTGAGCAAATTGTTGTTACAATTAGAACCGCTTGCGTATTATTGTATTATTGTCGATGACGGCAGCGATGCAGCAGCAAAGGAACAATTATATGCTCTAGAACAGCAATATTCGTGGCTAGATATTATCGATTTAAACCAGAACTCCGGCAAAGGTAGCGCAATGCACCGTGGTTTTAATCATGCACTGCAGCTAGGTTACAGCCATGCTCTGCAAATAGACGCCGATGGCCAACATTGTGTGCAAGATATCCCTAAATTAATGGCTGCCGCTAGACAATATCCACAGCGTTTAATCTGTGCAAAACCTATTTTTGATGAACATATTCCTAAAAGTCGCTTATACGGACGCAAAATAACACACTTTTGGGTTGCGATAGAAACCTGGTCTTTACGCATTGCCGATGCTATGTGCGGCTTTCGCGTCTATCCGCTACAGTCCACGGTCAAGATCATGAACAGTGTGAATATAAGCCGCCGCATGGATTTCGATATCGATATTATAGTGCGCCATTATTGGGCTAAAACACCTTTGCTATTTCTTTCCTCTGCCGTCACCTATCCTGTTGACGGCGTGTCACATTTTAAGTTATTGAGAGACAATGTACTTATTTCTAAGTTACATTGCCGCTTATTTTTTGGCATGCTCGCTAGAATTCCACAATTGCTCTCTAGGACCTTAGGCCATGAATAGGGTTCATTGGTCGCATATTAAGGAACAAGGCGGAATGATAGGTCTCACACTGTCCTGGTGGTGTTATAGACTTCTAGGAAGAAAGCTGTGTTATCTTTTGGCTTATTCGGTTGCGACTTATTATTATCTTTTTTGCGGCTCAGCCAGAACCGCCTCTAAAGAATATCTACAATACATCGCTGCGATATCGCATACCAAACCGCTTTCTAGTTTTAAACATTTCACTTCTTTTGCTAAAGCCATTGTAGACAAGATGGCGGCTTGGTGCCATGACATCCCTTTAGACAAAATTCACATGCCCAATCAAACATTGTTTAAAGAAATCATTGCAACGAAGCGTGGTGGCATTATATTAACGGCTCATATAGGCAACATAGAAGTTGCGCGTTCCTTATGCCGCCTAATTCCAGACGTAAAAATAAATGCTTTAATGAGCAAATTCCATGCTACACAGTTTAAGGCATTTCTGCAACGCATCAATACCAGCTCTGTGGATCATATCATTTATCTTGAAGATATTAATCTGGAAAATGCTTGCATAATCAGTGATAAAATAGAACAAGGCGAATTTATAGCCATTGCCGCAGACAGAACCTCGCCTACACAGACCAAGAGGAATATTGCTGTTAACTTTTTAAATCAAAGTGTCCTGTTACCACAAGGCCCCTTTGTTTTATCTAAAATTTTAAATTGTCCCAGTTATTTCATGAGTTGCGTTAAAGAAAACGATACTTTTAAGATTTATTTTGATGAAGTGGAATCTAGCGATGCTATAACGGATAGCGCACAAAATTATGCGCATAGAATAGAAGACCTCTGTAATCATTATCCCTTGCAATGGTTTAATTTTTTTGATTTTTTTAGATTAGAAGGTAAATAAAAATGACTAACGAAATAATCTTTGGCGAACGTTGGATCTCTATAGAAAACATAACCGGAATCGCTGACGGCGAAGCGGTAGCTGTGCTCAACGCAGCACCTGAATTCATACAAAAAATAAACCGCGGCGCTGAGTTCTTAGCACGTTTATGGCAGGAAAAAGGCGTTATTTATGGCGTTACCACGGGTTATGGGGATTCTTGTAACACCGAGGTCCCACACGATTTAGTAGCGGAGTTACCTTTACACTTAACACGCTTTCATGGCTGTGGCCTGGGAGATTATTTCACGGTACCACAAACTCGCGCCATTATAGCGGTGCGACTCACTTCTCTAGCCCTAGGTAAATCGGGAGTACGTTATCTTTTACTAAAACACTTAGAATTATTACTGCAACATGGCATTTATCCTTTGATTCCTTCTGAAGGATCCGTAGGCGCCAGCGGTGATTTAACCCCTTTATCTTATTTAGCCGCGGCGTTACTAGGCGAAAGAAAAGTAATACATCAAGGAAAAGAAAAAAATGCCGGTGATGTTTTAAAATCATTGAATATCCCTGCCTTACAATTAGCACCTAAAGAGGCTTTAGCTATTATGAATGGCACTGCTGTTATGACCGCATTGGCATGTGAAGCCTTTCAAAGAAGCGCTTATTTATGCCAATTGGCGGCTAGACTAACGGCTATGGCCAGCATTGCACTACAAGGTAATTTTTCACATTTTAATGAAGGCTTATTTGCAGTAAAACCACATCCAGGACAAATACAAATTGCTGCTTGGATAAGAAACGATCTGGGCATACCATTAATCAACACAACGAACGCCGCTCGATTGCAAGACCATTATTCACTGCGCTGCGCACCCCATGTGATAGGCGTGTTGCAAGATGCGCTACCGTGGTTTAGAATGACTATAGAAAATGAAATCAATAGCGTCAATGATAATCCCGTCGTCGATGCCGAAGCAGAGCAAATATGGCATGGGGGTCATTTTTATGGGGGGCACATCGCCATGGTCATGGACACGATGAAAACCCAGGTGGCTAATTTGGCAGACTTATTGGACAGACAAATGGCTTTATTAACCGACATCAAGTTCAATCAGGGCCTACCGGCGAATCTTTCAGGTGCCAGCAAAGACCGCCGTGCTATTCATCATGGCTTTAAAGCCGTGCAAATCAGTATGTCTGCTTGGACGGCCGAAGCTCTGAAACACACCATGCCCGCCAGTGTTTTTTCACGCTCTACTGAATGCCACAATCAAGATAAAGTGAGTATGGGCACTATTGCCGCTAGGGATTGTTTACGTGTGTTACAATTGACTGAACAAGTCTTTGCCGCCCATTTGCTGGCTGTGACTCAAGCCATACAATTACGCGTAGAACAGAGTCAATTAAATTCAGCTCATTTATCTACACCACTGCAACAGTTTCTAAGCACCATTTTATCTGAGTTTGAGTTGGTTCATGAAGACCGAGCACTAGAAGAATCTCTACGTCGTTTTGTGCAAAAAATCCAACACAGAAAATGGGGTTTATATCATGCATAAATCCTATTCTTTAACCGTTAGCGTAGACATAAAAATACCTTTCTTTGATGTAGATCCTATGTACATCACCTGGCATGGACATTATTTAAAATATTTTGAAATAGCCCGCTGTGCTCTACTAGAAAAAATTGATTTTGATTATAATCAAATGACTTCATCTGGCTATGCTTGGCCCATCGTAGACATGCGCGTAAAATACATTAAACCCACGCGCTTTAATCAAGATATTATCGTCACAGCCAGTCTAGATGAATACGAAAACCGCTTAAAAATAGACTATGTGATACACGATAAACTAACACAACAAAAATTAACCGCAGGCTATACTATACAAGTAGCCGTCGATCAAACCAACTCCGAACTGTGCTATGTTTCTCCTTCTATTCTGATTGACAAAATAAAGGATTATATATAATGTTACGAAAATTTTTACTGCTTCTTTGTGTATTGCCTCTTTGCGATTATGCAGATAGCATCTATAACCATCCCTTAGAGAATCTCAATCAAGCTGATTTTCAGGCCGTAGAACAATCCTTATCCCAGCCTAATGTAGTGAGCGGGACCTTTAAACAAGTCCGAACCGTACAAGGATTATCACAGCCGCTAGTATCCTCGGGTACTTTTCGTTTATCTAAGCAAGCTGGATTATTATGGCAACAAACTCAGCCTTTTTTATCTACTTTAACGCTCACGCAGTCCAAAATAGAACAAAGAATGCTAGATAACCCCCCTACTATTATCACGCCAAAAGAACAACCCATCATATTTAGCTTTACTCATATATTTTTGTCGGTCTTTCAGGGCGATATAGCTCAAATTCAGCAACATTTTAGCGTTTATTTCATCGGCACACCAAAGGATTGGCACATTGCACTCATCCCCAAAGAAGCCCCCTTGAATAAAGCCATTCAACACATTGAAATGCAGGGTGCGAACACTATTTCTTCTATACTGATTGCAGATACTCAAAAAAATACAACGGCCATTATTTTTAGCAAAATTCAACCAGGATAGTCTCTATCATGAAGTTTGCTAAATATCGTTTTATATTATGGCTCGTGATTATCGGCATCAGCACGTTATATTTTGCTTCTCTTTGGCTAAAGGGCTCTCCTTTAAACACCGATATACTCAGCTTGTTACCTAAACAAAATCAAAATGCCGCGGCAACTCAAGCGGCTAACCTATTTACCGATAAAATGAGTAGCAAACTGCTATTTCTGGTGGGTAATCCACAGCTTAAAACAGCACAAACGGCTGCTGATATTTTTGTAACTACTTTGCAACACAGTGACTTGTTTACAACCCTAGACGATCAACTCAGCGATCAAGAACAACAAGCTTGGGGACAGTTCTATTTCCCCTACAGATCATCTTTGTTGAATAAACAGCAACGAACTACTCTTTTAGCACATCAAGGAGAAAAGCTGTATCAGAATGCCCTATTCACTGTCTACAGCCCTATGAGTATGGTCAATTTACAGTTATTGACCAATGATCCATTTTTTCTATTTCAAAATTTTATATTGTCGTTACCTAAACCCGCTAGTCAGGTTACTATTAACAACCAATACAAAATGGTTTATCACGACCCAATGTGGTATGTGGTCATCGATGCCAATTTAAAAGGACAGGGCTTTTCATTACACGATCAGAATAAAGCCATCGCCGCTATTACACAAGCTGAAAATAGTGTTTATCGATACGATACGCATAGTATTATACTTAAAACTGGGGTGTTGTTTTATGCCGCAGACAATGCAGCCCAAGCACAACATGAAATATCCACCATAGGCATAGGCTCTATAATCGGCATTGTGTTATTGATGCTCTGTACTTTTTATTCTTTATCACCCTTACTATTGACCTTATTTTCAGCTGCCACAGGCTTTATCGTCGCTTTTGTAGTGACTTATTGTTTATTTGGTTCAGTCTATTTATTTACCTTGGTCTTTGGTGCTAGCTTAATCGGCATATCGGTAGATTATTCTTTTTTCTATTACGCCGAACGTTTCTTTGCTGATACGCATTGGCAGTCTATAGACGGTTTAAAGCATATTCTTAAAGGTATCACTTTAGGATTGTTGAATGTACTGTTGGTTTTTGCCATCATTTCCCTGGCACCTTTTCCTGGATTACGGCAATTAGCTGTTTTTTCAATGGCGGGTTTAGCCATGTCTTATGCCACTGTGGTATGCTTATTTCCGTATGTATTAAAAGCACAAAAAACAACTCGGATCGCTATAGCAGCAAAACTATCCGATGCTTATATCCATATTTGTCAGCGAGGTTCGTCACGCACTGTTTATACTATTTATGTTGTACTAAGCCTTATCGCGCTGGCTGGATTATTTGAGTTACATTCAGCAGATGATATACACCGCCTACAACCACCTTCGTTACAGCTAACGCAACAAGAGCAAAACATAAGATCTCTCTTAGGCACGGATACGGGTACAAACTTTATCATCGTTCGTGGCAATACCTCCGATGCTGTGCTCACACACAGTGAAACTTTAACCGCAGCCATAGACAAAGTTACCCCTAACCTGAATAACCCTTATATTGCCATCAGTGACTATATTCCTTCCATCAACAGACAAAATGAAAATACACAATTAATTCAACAAGAACTTATGCAACCTTATTTAAAATTATATTTGAACAAAGTCGGTATTTCATCGGCGCAGATAAACTCCATAACGCAAAAAATGTTTTCTACACCCGCGCCTACTTTGACTATTGAAGATTGGTTGGCATCACCGGTGTCCCAATCTCTAAAATTTTTATGGCTAGGCAACGTCAATGGTCAATATGCCACCGCTATTTTACTAGCGAATTCACTCCCTGCTGGAACTATACAACAGCTGACACATTCTTTTTATTTTGCCACTTATATCAACAAGGCCGATGAGGTCTCTACGCTGTTTAAAACATATCGCATCATTATCTCTATGATGTTAGCCGCTATATTTTTACTGCTGTTGGTACTATTGATTTTACGCTATGGTTTAAAACCCGCTCTACATTATTTTTTACCCCCTCTGAGCGCTTGCCTTTATACTTTAGGTATTTTAGGATGGTTGCATATCCCTTTTACATTGTTTAATCTATTGGCGCTGCTGTTGGTATTGGGTATTTCTGTCGATTATGTTATCTTCTTTGCCGAAAGCAAGGGGCATTATCGTAGCACACTGTTAGCCATATTGCTGTCTACCCTAACCACCATCTTATCCTTTGGCTTATTGGCGTTAAGCAATACCCCTGTTATTCATTATTTTGGGTTGACCGTTTTTATCGGCATACTCTGTGCCTTTTTATTGGCCCCTTTAGCAACGCGCATTGATTTAGATCATAAGGAAATAAAATGAAAAAATCATACCCATTCCACTCCAAGATGCGAAATGTGTCGCAGGATATTTTACAGATGGGCGATTCACGAATCGCCCCTACAAAACGAACCGCAGAACGTTGTAGGGGCGGCTCGCGAGCCGCCCGAATAGCCCTGTGGAATAAAGGTCTTATCATATCTTCAAGCCTAATGGGGATATTAATCTTAGCCAGCTGTGTGTATTCAACGCAAAAACCCAAGGTAGAACTGGTCTCCGGACAATTAATTTCTTTGCCGACTCTGGGTCAATTGCATCTCATAGGTACCGCTACACAAATCGTTACAGCAAATTATACTATTAATGGTTT
>JBIPMB010000019.1:0-21838 GCA_044369355.1 Gammaproteobacteria bacterium
GCGATTGCTTGATTATTCATTGCTGCTAATAGGAAAGTGATAATATGTGCTGGCATTGGCTCTAATAACATATTGGATAATTGTGTGGCTGCTTTAGCATAATACCAATAACGATCGAATACCATTTGCATCCAATCTTCATCAAATGGTGCACTGCCGTGTTCAATAATACCATTTAAATAAATGTTTGCTGCTTTACTGGCATTATTTGCGCCTTGCCCTGCTACCGGATCGTTTAATACTACAGCATCTCCTATACCTAATACAGCCTTACCAGAATGCGGTAGATGCGCAATGGGATGACGAACAACCGGTGTATAAGATCCTCTTAATACAGCCTTGTCATCGGTTAACGTTGCTGATTTATATCGCTCAGCATCCGCTGGCACGTATTTTTCTAATAAAAGTCTACTCTGCGCCAATTGTTCTTCTGCCGTAAGGATATTCTGCCAACAATCAAACTCACCATCTGAGATGCCTTCAAACAGCAACATTTCACAATAACCATTTAAAGTTAAACCAGACATGGTGAAATATTCACCTACTCCAGGAATAATAGTCGCACGCATTCCATAGGGTTGCATAGGCTGCATACCTTGCAAGTATTGTGCCGCTAAAGCACGTTGTGGTTTATCGTAAATAGATTCGACTTCATTTCGTTTAAATAATTGTCCTAACTCACCTTTGCCTGAAGCAATCAGAGTAAGATCATATTTAGGCGCAAGCGATTCTAACTCAGACAATGTGATTTTCTTAATCAGTAAGTCCCCACCCAGTGCCACAAAATGATCTAGCCAGCGTGAAAATTTTAAACGTTGATCGACCGCTTGAAAAAATGGCTGCATTTCACCTTGAAAAGTAATCGGGTGCGGTGATGATAATAGTTTAAAATGTATACTCGTGTTTTTAGGGCAATCTGATTCGTAGAAATTAAGATTAAGAGCCCGTTCATTTTCAAGAGCGATACTAAATAGACCTTGTGTCGAAAAAATTGGGCCTCTTAGAAAATCATTAGCTGTTTTATCACTGATTAGAGTAACTTTATAACCCTGTCGCAATAAGCCTATACCTAACTGCAACCCCGCCTGCCCTGCACCAATGATTAAAAATGAACGCATGTGATAATCCCCTTATATTAAGTTAGTAAAATCCACCTTCAAATATACACTACTCAACTTTTGGTATTTCAGGCCCTAAGCCTTTGTAAGAAGCGGCTATTTGCCCGGCCTCATCATAAATAATTTTTAACTTACCCAAAACTGCAATTACTTCTTCTATTTTAAGATCAGGTTCTTTTTTAAGTAAATCAACTACAATACTACGCCTAGCGGTAGCAAATACATCTGTGTCTGTTACTCCCTTTTCTGTAATAGTATAAACCGTCATTTTTCTGTTTTTTTTAGCAACTTTTTCTATTAGCCCTAAACGTTCGAGTTTACGTATACTATATTGCATATTATACATATCTTCTCGGTTTAATATGCGTGCAACATCGTAAATGGTTTTGGGATTATTACGCACCCTAATAACATGGAGTACAGAGATATCATTTCCACTCAAATCATAATTATTAAAGCATCGTTCACAATCTTCCTGCCAACGCAAAAAACCATGAAACACACGCCACAATTCCAGCTCAAAGGAGGTTAACCTCTTTTCTGGCTCTGTTTGTGCCATATGCCAAGTACTGTCTACTAAATCTGCCATAGGTATGTCCATTAAATGTGCTAAAAAAGGGATACATTTTGTAAGAGATTTTGAGTGGTAAATTGTAAAACAATCTACAATATAAATCCAGTGAATTCACAAGGATTTACAACTAAACCACGTTAAAACTGCTTAATTATGGTACATATAAATTATTGAGCAATCGCTCTAATGGTATTAATAAATACAAAAGTCACCTCACTCCATGCAGATTACTATCACTGGTAGCGACTATACTCAATGGCATGTTATATTATTGGTTGTGCTAGACAGAAAAACAAGGCTAAGGGGAATGGTGCAAAATTCAAACAACTACCCCGCTCAGCACAATGATTTCTCTATTCTGGGGCACATTTGGGGGCATCGCTTTTAACCAACAAGAATAATATTAATGTTTTTCAATGGGTTATAACAAAAATTCGACCCGCTCTGGCCACCATTTTTGATTCCATCATCCTCTGCCCAAAGATAGTTAAAAGTGGAGTAAATATTATGTGTACCTATGATGTTGACGTTGTTAAAGTAAAGGTTCTAGATAATTATCGCTTATACGTGCAATTTGCAGATGGCAAAGCGGGCGAACTGGATATCGCTAAATTGGTCCCCTTCGTCGGCATATTTGCATCGTTAAAAGATAAAAAATTTTTTAACGCCGTAACTGTCAATTCTGATATTGGCACCATCTGTTGGGCTAATGGAGCTGATTTAGCACCAAGCTATCTTTATGAAAATCTGGTGTAGTATTCGAATAAATAGCATCTCAAACCATCTAGATGCAATTATATTCACTGGTGAGGACTATATCCGATGACATTATATTACCGGCTTAACCGGACAAAAAAACAAAGCTAAGAGGTAGATATGGCAAAATTCAAACGCATCGGCAAAACCTACAGACATGAGTAGTTACGAGATATGAAAGTTTCCAGGCTTAATCCTTTAGTTCTAGGTCAAACAAGCTATTCAAGTAATTTGATCCAAGGACCTTTGGCGGGGATTAGTTGCGCCCCTTTTAGAGTTCTGACTACTCGCTACAGCCAGCCTGCTTTTTCTTGCACAGAGATGATTTCTTGTAAAACGCTGCTTCATCAATCTTCGTCGGCGCAAAAACGCTTAGTGATGAAAGACAGTGAAGAAGGGCCTCTTTGTTTTCAATTGGCAGGATCAGATCCCAGTGAATTAGCGTTGGCCACTAAAATCGTTAGTGATTTAGGAGCTGATTTAATTAATTTAAATTGCGGTTGCCCAGTCAAAAAAATTCGTCGCAAAGGGGCTGGCTCGAGTCTTTTGCTGGAGCCCTTAAAATTATCTCAAATGATTCAAGCGATGAAACAAAGCACTCACCTACCAGTGTCCATTAAAATTCGCGTCGAAAATCAGGATGAGCTTTTCCATGAGGACTTATTGAAAGTATTGAGGGATTCGGAGCTGGATTTTTTGATAGTGCATGGCCGACATTGGACTGAACATTATGACATCCCTTGCCGTTACGACAGTATAGCGTTTTTCGCTCAGAATTTAAAAATACCTGTAATTGGCAATGGCGATGTGGCATGCCTTACTTCTTTAGAAAAAATGTTAGCTACAGGTTGCGCTGCAGTGATGATCGCAAGAGCCGGTGTGGGTCAACCCTGGCTAATTAAAAAATTAACGGCTCAAATAAATCAGGAAATATTTATAACGCCCAGTTTACCGGAAATAGGCGCTGTTTTTATAGAGCATGTATTACGGTTAAAAGATCTACTTGAAGATGAACGCTTCGCTATTTTACAGGCGCGTAAGTTTGCGAAATATTACGCACGGCCTTTGGCTACAAGAGCCGAATTTTCTATGGCAGTTAATGAGTGCGAGAATTTAAAAAATTTAGAAAGACTGACTTCGCGTTATTTTAATGGTTCCAGCTAAAAAAATCTCAACTCTCAACCAATTCTTGATATTCTTCAGCAAAAAGCTTTACTTCGTCATAGGCCAATGAAAACAGCAGATCTATGTTCCTAAGATCTGAAGTGCGTTTTACCTCATCGTGTAATACTCTGAAGGATTCTTCCAATCTAGGAGTACCGCTGTAATATAAACCGCCGCGTATCTTGTGTAAAACCTCGCGGGCTTTTTCAATGTCATTGTTCTCTTCTGCTTTTTGTAAAGCCGGAATATCTTCTTGCAAGGTTTTATATAGTATACCTAAAGCCTCTATAGCCGGGCCTTCCACCTGCACTGAAATACGTTGCATGCCCAAGGCCAGGTCGATTACTGCCAAACCTTCATTCGTAGGTTGTTCCGTTCCAGGTACGGAATAGATATTTAACAACTCTACGGCTATTTCCGTAGTCAAAGGCTTCGTTTCTGCTGCTGAAAAACCGGCATCCATCGCTTGTCTCAATTTTTGTTCATCTTTATGTGCGGTCATCGCTACAAAAGGCGTCTCATGATTGAGTGATTCTTTGGAGCTCCTGATTTGCGCCACAATGTCACAGCCCGAACCATCGGGCAGACCCAAATCAGAGATTACTAAGTCATAACGTTTTACCGCCAATTTCTTTAGCGCTTCCGCCACATTTTCAGCACTGTCGATCTTGCTGGTAAACGCAGTCATTAATTGCTTTTCAGCAAAAAGGCAGGTTTCATCGTCTTCGATCAGTAAAATTTCATGTGTAAAGGGTGTTTTAGTTTGCACTATTTTTTCAGTCTTTGGTTTTGGCTTTGACTCTTTTGCAGCTGCTTTGCCAAAAGGAGTGCTAAAACGTTCGTCAATTTCTATCCCAGGTTGCGTCAGATCTTCCCAACGCACTTTAAAAGGTATACTGAGTTTAAAAGAAGAACCTTCGTTTTCATAGCTTTGCACTTCAATATCGCCGTTTAACTCATCAATAAAGGTTTTTACCACATAAAGGCCTAAGCCTGTGCCTGGATATTGGTTGGTATTAGAAGCCACCCCACGGGTAAATTTTCCGTAAATAGTTTCAATTTTATTTGTGGCAATCCCTATGCCGGTATCTTTTATTACTATGGTTAATAATCCATAGCGGGTTTTCTCATCTACTGTAGCTTTAAGGCTTAAACTCACCTCTCCTTCATTGGTAAACTTGATCGCATTGCCCATTAGATTGACTAGAATACGACTAATGCGAAATTCATCGCTTAGAATATACGCAGGAATTGAAGCATCCGCCTTAAAGCGAATGACTAAATCTTTGGCAAAAGCTGCCGGTTTATTGAGTTCAATGATAGATTGAGCGAGATCGCGTATATTCAGGGATTTTTCTAGTACTGGCCTAGCATTGCCGCTTAAATCACCAAATTCAACCGCATCATTACACAGATCTAAAAGCCTTTTACTGGCAGTAAGTGCCATATTTAAGGCTTCTTTTTTGTGATTATCCGTTTCTGCTCTAGTCAATGCATCCAGCACACCCCACATTCCTGCTGCTGGTGTGCGTATATCGTGTTGCATATTCTGCACAAATTCTGTCTTTGCTTCGTTAGCGGCTTCTGCTTTTTCTTTGGCAATAAATAATTCATTTTGAGTATTTTTTAATTCTGTAATATCACTATATATACACAGAACGCCTACAACCAAACCATTTTTGCCCACTAAAGGAACTTTGCTGGTAAGCAAGGTTACTTTTTTACCGTCTTTCCTCGTTTGCATTTCTTCAATATTTATTTTGGCTTTATTGCTTTGCATAACGGCTTGGTCATCAGCACGATAAGCGTCACTTTCTTCTTTGGTTGTAGGTAAGTCATAGTCTGTTTTCCCAATGATATCTTTTGGAGACGACAAGCCTATGGATTCAGCAAAAGCTTGATTGCAACCCCAAAAAACACCCTGAGTATTTTTCCAAAAAACATGTGCTGGCAAACGAAGCAACAGTTCAGCAATAAATTCTTTACTAGACCAATAGACATCTTCTTCAAGCATCAGCATCTCCATAAGAATAACTAAATTATGTTATTCTAGCATAAATCGTTGTCCGATCACAACCACCGTTTAAAGATGCTAGTTGTTCTACTTCATCTGCACGTCTAGGTGTCAGCTCTTTCTCAAAGAAGCCTGGAGAACCTATGCGTATTAAGATCTGCACTCCCGTCTGTAATGAATAGGTGCTTCTAGATGGGTCTATTGGTTTTTCTGCTACTTCTTTTTTACTTCTAGATAACGTTCCACCATCCACATATTGATATCCATTTTCAGAAAGAATTTGGCCATTACTCAATTCAGGACACAGTACAGGGCTCAGTAATTTCAATATATCTTCAGCAGCATCACCAACATTAGCTATCTTCCCTGGAACGATATGTATTATGTTGCTTTCTTTATCTTGAAAAACGACTGCTTCACGGAAATCTGTGTTTGAACTTACTTTGGCATGAACCGTATCTAGACATTTTATAAACTTAAATCTTTCAGAAAATTCCGGATAAAACCGAGTCATATGTTCTCGCGCGGATTCTTCAATTTTAGGCAAAAACCCGGGGGTTGCGAGTTCCTGAGACAAAAGAGTTCTTGCTTCTTCTGCTGTTTTGCAAGAATTTAAATTAGTTAATTTTGCATGAGTCAGCAGAAATCGGCTGCGTCCTTTTTCTCCCTCATTATCATAATGCACCATGCAAGGAAACCATCCATCCATAATTATAAGCGGATTTGCTGGACCTTTCTCTTCTTCTTGCATATCCTCATACAGCAATCCAATGCAACTTTGATATACGATTTCCATACCGAATAATAATGGTCTATCAGGTACAAAGCGTTGGTAACTGGTGGCATTAATGACTGCATGAAATTCTGCAGCCGCCCCGCCTTTCGTAGTAACGAACATTTTACCGTCTGCATTAGTAACTATCTTTTCAATCTCGGTATTCAGTTTTATTTCAACGTTTTCTTTTTGAAGATAGCCCATAAAGGGATCTCTTAACTTAGAACCAACCACAATACTCCTTTCATCCGTATCTAGGATCGTTTCCAAGTGTTGATACTCTTTAAATTCACTGGGGTCTTTAATCTTGAAACTGCTATGCTCTACAACCAAAGCATTAAACGCTTCTGCACTTACTTTTGAGGTATTACCGTCTATATCCTGATCCCCTACCGCATAGAGGGATTGCCCGTGCTTTGTCACTAATTCAGAATAAGTTTCTAAAAATTTGCCAGTTCCTCTGATACAACTTTCTCGGGTTTCCCCTGAGCGAGGATAATGCGGACCTAGATGTAAACGAACCCCGAAATTTCCAGAGGTTGCATCTAAAATTTTGTCATTTTTCTCATACAGCGTTACAACTACTCTAAAATTAGCCCCTTTAAACATCTCTTTAGCCCATTTAGAGATCTCTAAAGCAGTGTGACCACCATACCATCCACCACCTATTACCGCAATGTTAATAATCGTATTTTTCTTACCGGGCATTTTTTGCTCCATTTTTGTGTTTTAATATCGGCGGCATTAAAGTGGTCTCACTATAAAAAAGCAATTTCTAAAAGTTAACATATAGAACAGCAACAACCACTCTTATGCTTCATTAACATCCCTGACCACTGGCTTTACACGCTCAATCCCTGAGCAACCAGACCTTTCATGAGTGTACATATTATGTACTTTTCAGGCATGATATAGCAGTTTTCTCACTATTACAATAGGGTTAAACAACTTCTTTACATTCGTTAAAACATAGTATATCGTTACAAATCAATCTTCTGCTCATAAAAAACTCATTTTTAGGTGTTTTTATATCCTACTAGTTTAAGATATTTCGTACAAAATTGCACTGGTTTTTACTTGATTTAGGAATTTAATTTTTTCTTTTGAAGAAAAATCCTACTGGATTTATACCCTAAGCATCAACCTATACCCCTCAACATCAATGATAGGGTGCAATAGTTTGAATGTAGTGATAATAAGATTTTTTGTCAACAGATAAGCTATATTCTCTCAATAATCGATATTTTTCTATAAAATAGCTAAACTTTTTATTTAAAACCTATCTCATAGATTATCTCTTGGATAAGACAAAACAAGAAAAATCATTGATTACCAGAGAAATTACAATCACCATAATTTATTTTTATGGGCAGAGTTTTGTAATTTTAAGATTTAAAACATATCAACCACTTTTTTAAAATTTATTTAATCGCCATTTTAAGCATATTAAACGGTCATTTGCTATGGGCTCTAGATACTAGGCATCAGCCTAGATCATAAAACTAGGCTGTTATACCAAACGATCAAGCGAACACAGCCAACTGCGCTTGCAAGACCAAAAGACGCTGTGTTATTACAGACAGACATTCTTCGCAATTTACAATCGCTTGCCTGCTAGCCGCTATCTTATTCATTATCTTTATAGCGCGTTCCTCACGACCTTTTGAAGGTGGTACTAAACGCCAGAATTCTTTCAATATTTTCAACTGAAAACGCAATTCCTTTTGATGGTGGGTTATATCTAGCTTTATTAGATCTATACAAAACAAAGACTTTTGCAGCTCTGTTTGTACTATGTCTTCAAAATCAGTTACAAAGCTGGCTTTGCTTGTAATATTATCCTTGTTGCCCTTAATCAGACGCAGACCATGCTTATTCCCTAGCTCAAAAGCCCATTCATTTTTGCTCATATTCCTGACTAATTCCATTTTCATCCCCTTCTTAGCGTTGCTATCGTTAATATCCTACTTACTCCAACCATCCTTGCCCTGGGCTTATGCTTCATCCTGAAGCGCCCTGCTGTTATGCACACATAATGCACATGTGGCACATAATAGAGCAATTTAACCTCTATTACAAGATAGTGGAATTATCAGTTAACGCATATTGTGGCAAAAAATAGCCTTTTTAATCATGGGTTTGCACATAAAAAGAGCTGTTTTAGCCCCCAAGAGTAGCCTTTCTTTGAGAAATCTCGTACAAGAAATCAAATCATCCCGCGCTTTCCCAGCCGCCAGCGTATAGAAGCGATGGTCATGGGCACAATCTTTTGATTGGCATTCAGAAAAGGCTTTATTGCCCGACAAGCTTCTTTCAACGTGGCGCCTGAGCCTGTGTAGTCATCCAATAGCAATAGATTTCCCTTAGGCAATGGTGTGGACAGGGTCAATTGCATCCTTTTATCCACATTAAAACGGCGTTGATCGTTGTTTAACAGTTCGCCCTGACGGCTCTCTGGTGGAGTGATCCATTGCAATGCATCCAGAAACAGTGGGATTTTCAAATACTGGGCAATAAACTCGCTGATAGCGTGTTTACTGGTCCAAGTAGACGACGGCAGAGTTAACAATGCACTGAAGGAATAACGTTGAGATAATGTTGCTAACATATCGCGGATGAAATTATAGAGCTCTAGCTTTGGGAGTGCCCCCGCTAGTGCGCGGCTTTTCATAAATTCCATAAAAAGAGGATGGCGCATTTGACTATCAAATAAGGCCAATCCTTCTTCCGCTGCAGCTGAACTTCCTAGGTCTATAGGCACATGTCGTGACAATAACCAGGACTGTATGCCGCTAGAGCTGGTCGCATTAAGCTTGAATGGCGATGACTGACAATTAGCGCAACAACCACATCTATAGACGCTGTTATCGCCCAACACCTGGCTTAGGCTCAGCATTAAACAGTGCTCTTTTTCTTGGGTATAATCGATTATGGCGTTCAATTCTTTTGTTTTTAACAGCGCTTGTTTTTCATACCGTGACAGATCGGGTTTACCATTTTTTTGGGTTAACACATAGAGTTGCTGGCCAGATACAAGTTTTTTTTGCACAAAGCCTTGTTCAATCAATTCAGCCAGAATGACAATAACTTGTGTAGGATGTAAACCACTGTGACGCTTGATGTTTAATAACTGTAAACTGCCATTATCTTTCAGTATTTCTAACACTAACTGAAAATTCTTGGCACTGGGTTCGGCCGAATCTATAAAGTGCTTTTGAATTCTAATGTCACTTTTGTTAAAGAGCAAAACCCCATATGCAGCCACACCATCGCGCCCAGCACGACCCACTTCTTGATAATAAGCGGTAATGGAGCCTGGCACATCGAAATGAATGACAAAACGCAGGTCTTGTTTGTCTATACCCATGCCTAAAGAGTTGGTTGCCGCAATGGCCTTGTAATGATTCGCGATAAACTCTTGTTGTAATTGTTGTTTTTTATCGGCTGGATAGCCCGCATGATATGCCATTACATTGATCTGCTGCGTTCTTAAAAAACTCGCAACCAATTCCGTATTGTCTCGTGTAGCGCAATAGATAATACCATTGCCTTCTATCTGCTCTAATAATTGTTTCACTAGTGAGAGCTTTTCACTGACGTTGTCTGCCGTCATCACCGATAACTGTAGATTATCACGGCGCATACTATGCCGTTGGACTTCAACCTGGCCTTGCTTAAAGGCCAATTGTTGTTGAATATCGGCCTCTACTTTTTTATTGGCCGTTGCCGTGATGGCCAACACATGCACATTAGCATTGATTTCTTCTATCGTATTAATAAAGCGTACAATCTGTCTATAGCTAGGACGAAAATCATGTCCCCAGGTAGAAATACAATGCGCTTCATCAATGACGATAAAACTAATGGGCAGTTTCACTAAAAATTGAAAATATTGTAAATGATCAAGTTTCTCAGGGGCGATGAATAATATCTTAATCTTGCCAGAAAAAGCATCGCGTTGTGCGGCGGCGTTTTCTGCATCGTTTTGATCGGTATTGATGCTGGCCGCGGCAATATCAAAGCGTTCCGTTAAATGACGAATTTGATCGCGCATCAACGCCAACAGGGGTGAAATCACCACCGTGATACCGGGCAATAGTGTTGAGGGCAATTGATACAAGAGAGACTTACCGTGACCCGTAGGTTGTATACACACCAAGCGCTTTTGTTGCAATAGACTGACCATGGCCTCTAACTGCCCTGCCCTGAATTCTTGTAAATGAAAACGTTGCTGTAATTGCGTCAACAGAATTTCGTTTAAATGGGCAGTTTCTTCTTTAAACATAATAAACTACCTCAACGCCACTTTACGTTGCAGGCGTTCTTTCAACTTAGTAATACGCGCCTTGGTTTTATCATTGGCCACAGCCTTTTGCAATGCTTTTTGCTCTACTACCAATACTACCATTTTCTTGCCGCGGGTAATGCCCGTATATAATAGATTGCGCACCAATAGATTATAATGTTGCATCGCTAAGGGGATCACCACGATGGGGAACTCACAGCCCTGACTCTTGTGTATGCTAATCGCATAAGCTAAGTTGATTTGATCCAATTCAGCTACGTCGTACGACACACTGCGACCATCAAACAATATCTGTACGGTTTGCGCTTCCATATCAATGTTTTCTATCCAGCCTATATCGCCGTTAAAAACCGCTTTTTCGTAATCATTAACACTTTGGATTACTTTGTCACCTACCGCATAAATAGTCCCTAAACGATTTATTTTGACGCGTGCCTCGCCATTCAAGCGTTTTTGCAATTCATTGTTTAGAGTCAAAGTCCCTAGATTACCTCGATTCATAGGCGATAATACTTGTATGTCTTGAATGGCGGAACATTGATGATACCGTGGCAACCGCTCTACCACTAGGTTTATCACCGTTTCAAAGATAGCTTCTGGACTTTGCTCTGCAATCACATAAAAATCGGCTTCTTTTAAGCCATGCGCCGCAGGCAAAACGCCTTGATTAATACGGTGTGCATTTAAAATAATCTGTGAATGCGCCACTTGTCTAAAAATTTCCGTTAAATGCACGGTGGCGATCGTTTCTGAAGCAATAAAATCGGATAATACAGCACCAGGCCCCACCGAAGGCAGTTGATCACTATCGCCTACCCAAATCACAGCCGCCGCTGTAGGGATAGCTTTTAATAATTGATACATCAGCGTTATGTCGATCATCGAGCTTTCATCGATGATAAACACATCGGCCTGTAGTGGTTCTTCTTGATTAAACTTAGCAGCACGGGCGATGGGATCGATTTCTAATAAGCGATGTATCGTTTGTGCAGGGAAACCCGTTGTTTCCATCATGCGCTTGGCTGCACGCCCAGTAGGGGCGCATAAGTTCACCGTTAAACTTGCTTTGTGAAATAGTTTTAATAAAGAATTCACTAAAGTCGTTTTACCCACCCCTGGGCCACCGGTGATGATCGATAATTTATGCTGTAAAACTTCTAATAAAGCCTCTGCCTGCGAATCCGATAAGCGAATGTGTATTTGTTTTTCTAACCAAGAAACACTGTTCTTATCTATATTCCCTTGCCACGGACATTCGCCTTCTTGTAAGCGCGCTATTTCCCTAGCCACGCCCGCTTCGGCCCAGTATAAAGACCGCGGATAAATACAAACCACCTCATCGACTAATTCCGCTACCCAGTGGCCATCCATGATGCCTTGTTCTAAGGCTTGAGTGAGTATATCGTCATTTAACGATAATAATTCTGCTGTAGCGGCCAACAAAGCTACACGCGGATACGTACAATGCCCTTCCTGACAAAGCGTTTGTAACACGTGATCGATACCAGCAATAGCACGTTCCACAGAATGGGGCGCAAAACCCAATTTTAAGGCCAGATCATCCGCTGTCTTAAAACCTATGCCATCTACATCGAAGGCCAAAGCATAGGGATTGGTTTTGATTTTAGCGACGGTACTCGCGCCATAGGTTTTATAGACGCGCATAGCCTTGGCTAAACCTACACCATGATCTTGTAAGAATAACACAGCTTCGCGTGCCATTTTTTGATCTTCCCAAGATTCCATCACCATTTGCAACCGTTGCTTGCCAAATTGTGGGATCTTAAGCAATTCTTTAGGGCTGTGTTCGATTATTTCAAAAACGCGCGTGCCAAATTTAGCCACCATTTTCTTCGCAAAATGAGCGCCTATGCCGCGCAGTAAACCCGAGCCTAAATAACGTTCTATGCCCGCCAAGGTATCGGGTAAAATCACTTCTATGGCGCTGACTTTGAGTTGTTTGCCGTATTTTCGATCGTTGACCCATTGCCCGCGGCAATGTACATATTCCCCTTCGCTTAAAGCGCCTAATTCACCGACGATGGTGACTCTGTCGCTGTCATTTTTGACCTTGATTTTAATAATGGAATAGCCATTTTCAGGATTAAAAAAGGTAATGCGTTCTATGACTCCGGAAATTTGCTCTTCTGCGTCTTGAGTAGGATGAGACAATTCATTCATTCTTTGGTTCCAGCATGATACCATTGTCTTCTGCTTTATAATTGGCTTCCCAATGCCACATGCCAAATTGCGTATGGCGATCGTAGATATCTTTGTGTTCTACTTTTTTTAGATATCTTGCTAAGCGCAACGAAAAGGGTAAACCCAATACTTCTATGGCGACTTTAATCAACCACATAGTGAGGGCCATAGTAATTAAGGCTTCCGTGGGCATTAAGCCATAAAACGCAAGGCTGGTAAAGACGGTTGTATCTACAGTAGAAGCAAATAGCGTGGACGAAACAAAACGTGCCGCCATATGTCTACCCTGCCAACGTAATTTTAATTTTGCTAAGATATAGGCATTCAGAGGTTCTGCGCAGAAATAGCTGATGATAGAAGCGATGATAATGCGCCATTCGAACGTCATTAAGGTATCAAATTCGTTATTATACGGCGCGACATCGGGACTGGGTAAATGCGTTACTAAAGAACCATATCCTAAAAACAATAAATTAAATAAAAATCCACACCAAATGGCGCGTCGCGCTTCTTTATAGCCATAAACTTCGGTGATGGTGTCGGAAATGATGAAAGACAAAGGAAAAATCAAAGTGCCCGCATCGGTCATGAATGGACCTATTTGTACCAAGCGTACATCAAACCAATTGGCCAGCAAGATAGTGACCGTATAAGTCATAACTAAAAACCACAATACTTTGGTGCCATGCGAGACGATGTTTTTTGATTCGATCATGTTTGATAATCTCCTGTCATAATAACTTCCAGGGTTCAGCATTATAACTCATAGCTGGCCGGGTCCTGGCAACGGTGATACCCCGTCGTGCCACCCAGCCATAACTATTGCGCTTTGTAGCAAGTGCACCCATATCTATCTGTATTTTCGGCATAACAGTTAGTTTGTGTATTGCATTTACATTTAATAGCGTTTTCTGCATTTTTACAAAACGAAGCGCGGAGCTCAGCCCAAAGCCATTGCTGCAGAGTTGTGTCAAACCGTGAGCGGCAGGACGCCGCGACCGAGCCTACAGGGATGTATTTACGGCGTGTTTGACACAACGGCAGCGATGGCTTTGGGCTCACACGCTGAGATCTCATTTCTTCAAGTGAAATGCGTATAGACCAACCACACTTAAAGCTAGACACATAATATCCGATCCACCCTTAAGCTTGCAAATTAATCTGGATAAACCTATGCTTGTTGAACCGTATACTTGAGGCATTAATCTATGTTCAAATATAAATCACTTACCCCCGAGGTGTTACGCATTGTGCGCGATAAAGGCACAGAACCACCTTTTACCAGTGATTATGTCAACCCCCTGCAACACGGTACTTATTTGTGCCGCGCTTGTGGTAAGCCATTATTTCGCGCCGATTCTCAATTTGACAGCCATTGCGGCTGGCCCAGTTTTGACGACGAATTACCAGGGCGTGTATTGCGGGAAGCCGATGCCGATGGCCGTCGCACTGAGATCCTATGCCAAAATTGCCACGCCCATTTAGGCCATGTCTTTGGCGGTGAACACTTAACGGCAAATAATCTACGTCATTGCGTCAACGGCTTAGCCATAGAATTTGTTGCCGATAAAGATATTTTAGAAACAGAAGAAATTATTGTTGCTGCTGGTTGTTTTTGGGGAGTGCAGTATTATTTAGATCGTTTATCCGGTGTACTGAAAACCGAAGTCGGTTATAGCGGTGGCACTTTAGAACATCCCGCCTACGATGCCGTTTGTAGTCAAAAGACGGGGCATTATGAAGCACTGCGCATTGTATTTGATAGCGATAAAACCGATTTAACCACAGTCATCCAATACTTTTTTGAAATTCATGACCCTACTCAAAAAAATGGCCAAGGTCCAGACCTAGGCCCACAATATTTGAGCGCTGTTTTTTATTATGATGATAAACAAAAACACTGTGTACAAGCCGTCATGGATGAATTAAGCGCCATGGATTATGACCTCAGTACACGGCTATTACCCGTTAGTACTTTTTGGCCAGCAGAGGATTATCATCAACATTATTATCAACGTAAAGATGCAATACCTTATTGTCATCGTCATGTTGCCCGCTTTAAAAAATAGGAATCCTAAGCAATGAAGAATGCCACTGTTGTATTACCGCTATTTAGTACCATTCAACCGGATGATATTATCGCGCAGGTTAAAGCTTTTATAGAAACCGCTAACAAAACCATTGCTGAAATTTGCAAAACGTCTACACCTAGTTGGGACACAGTGCTGCAACCCCTAGAAGACTTATCCGCCAAAGAAGCGATATTGTGGGGGCCTATACGACATTTAAATAATGTTGCCAGTACCCCTGAATTACGCGCCGCTTACGATGCGGCATTACCGTTGTGGACAGAATACCATAATGCCATAGGTCAAAATGCCGCCTTGTGTAAGGTCATCACACAGATTAAAGAAAGTCCTGCATTTGAAGCCTTGAATAAAGCACAACAAGCTGTCATCCATCATGAATTACGTGACTTTCATTTGTCTGGCGTCGATTTAGACGACGAGAAAAAAGAGCGTTATCGCGATATTAGCGAACAACTCGCTACTCTTGCTTCAAAGTTTGGCGCCAATGTATTAGATGCTACTAAAGCGTATACCCGGGCACTGCATAATGAAGAGGAATTATCCGGTTTACCGGCCTGGCTAATAGAAGAAACCAAAAAGAAAAAACAAAAGTTTCCCGTATTAACATTGGCAACTCCTATCTACAGCGCCGTGATGCAATTTGCTGATCATAGACCACTAAGAGAAGATATGTATGTGGCTTATGTAACCCGAGCCTCCGAGGTGGGTCCATTTGCTGAGCAATGGGATAATGGCCCTATTATGCGAAAAATCTTAAAGTTAAGAAATGAATTGGCCCAACTGCTTTCATTTAAAAACTATGCTGAATTATCTTTAGCTACCAAAATGGCGCCCTCTACAATAGAAGTACTGAATTTTTTAAACGCGCTAGCGGAACAAGCTGCTCCCATTGCCAAAAAAGAAATGGCCGAATTAAAAGCATTTGCAAAAGAACAAAGTGGTTTATCCAAACTGCAGCCTTGGGATAGAGCTTATTATAGTGAAAAGTTACAGCAACAAAAATATGCTTATAGCAGTGAAGAATTACGGTCTTATTTTCCTTTGCCAAAAGTGTTAGGAGGATTATTTGATCTCTTAGGAAAACTGTTTTCTATAGAACTACTGCCCCAAGAAGACTTTGATCGTTGGCATGAAGATGCGCTACTGTATAAAGTACAAAATAAAGAAGGTCATTTGCATGGCACTCTTTATTTAGACTTATATGCTCGTCCTGGTAAGCAACAAGGCGCTTGGGCAGATGAATGCATACCTCGTTATCGCGATGCGAAGGGTGCTTTACACTTACCCGTTACTTTTGTGGCTTGCAATTTTAGTCGCCCCGGCAGTGATACCCCTTCCTTGCTAACACACAATGACGTTATGACCTTGTTTCATGAATTTGGCCATGCCTTACATTATTTGTTAACCGAGATTGATGTGCCCAGTGTTGCAGGTACCAATGGCGTAGCCTGGGATGCGGTTGAATTTCCCAGCCAATTAATGGAAAATTGGTGTTGGTCTGAAACCGTATTAACCGCTATTTCTGGACATTATCAAACAGGAAAAACATTACCCAAAGCTTTATATGAGAAATTATTAGCCTCCAAATATTATCATTGCGGCCTTGATTTTGTACGACAATTGGAATTTGCCTTATTTGATTTTCGCATTCATTTGCAGTACAACGGTCAAAATCCAAAATGGATACAAACTACTTTAGATGCGGTCAGAAAACAAGTTTCGGCTACCCCTACTCCTAGCTATAATCGCTTTCAAAATAGCTTTACCCATATTTTTGATGGTGGCTATGACGCAGGTTATTACAGTTACAAATGGGCTGAAGTGTTATCTGCCGATGCCTTCCAGCGTTTTGAACAAGAAGGTTTATACAATACTACACTAGGGCAGGAATTTAAAGATAAGATCTTAAGCCGTGGCGGCTCGGAAGACGCCATGGATTTGTTTGTATGCTTTATGGGACGCAAACCAAAGATCGATGCGTTGTTGGTATCGTCAGGGATTAAGGATTAAACCCCTACAAAACCTGACCGCCATCGACTTCGAACACTTTACCCGTGATCCAATTGGCTTCTTCAGATGCTAAAAATAATGCCATATTGACTATATCTCTAGGCTGACCCGCTCGGCCCAATGGAATACGACTCAAAAAAATAGCCCATTGTTGTGGATTTTCAGCTTCGGTTTTTTCATTCATGCCCGCCGCAATCATGCCCGGAGCAATAACATTGACGCGTATAGAATGGGGCGCTAAATCAAGGGCTGCATTT
The DNA here is from genome assembly GCA_044369355.1 of Gammaproteobacteria bacterium. Classification (GTDB taxonomy): domain Bacteria; phylum Pseudomonadota; class Gammaproteobacteria; order UBA1113; family UBA1113; genus VFKP01. Next base: position 17,267 of record JBIPMB010000019.1, read on the forward strand.
TGAGTCCATTTATTCATGCCTGCCTTCGATGCAGCATAGGCAATTCCTCTAGGTAGAGTCGTAGTAGAAGCAATAGTCGAAATATTGATTATACACCCTGCTATATTTTGCTCTATCATGTTTTTAGCGCACAGTTGTGATAAATATAATGGCGCAACGCTATTGGTTTGAAAAGCTTGTAGCATTCTTTCAGGGGTTAAATCCAATATTCTTTCACGACAGGACATCCCCGCATTATTAATTAAAATATCTACTCGCCCCAATTCGGAAATTGCTTTTTCAGCAAAAGCAGCAATGTTTTCCATTTGCAAAAAATCAGCATAAAATGCAGTCGCCTTGCGCCCAGTTGCTTCAATTGCCGCCACTGTTTCCTTGGCCCCCGCTTCATCATTGCGATAGCTAATCACTACATCGGCTCCTTCCATGGCAAAAGCTATTGCCATTTCACGACCCATACCGCGATTTGCACCGGTAACAATCACTTTTTTGTTTAAGAATTTCATATAAAATAACCCTTATTGCTCTATACCCAAACTACTTTTAAATCTTTATGCACCACTACTGCGACTAAATAGTCTTCTGTTAACAGGCGACTATGAACTTGCCAATCCTGCACATTGAAAGAAGGCGCATTGCAGGCTAATATAGTCGACACTGTTTCATCACCTACACTCACCTCACAGGCTTGTAAGGACAAACTCAATCCAGAACCTATGGTTTTTAATAAAGCTTCTTTGCGCGTCCATACATTAAAAAAAGCACGTCGTTGTGCGACACCACTTAAAGCCTGAATTTGTCTAGCCTCATTTGCCGTGAAAAACCGTGTGGCTATAGAATCAACTTCTATAGTGCGCGTCATATGTTCTACATCTACCCCTAATGGGTGATGATACCCTATGCCTATTAATATACGATCGTCGCTGTGCGATACATTAAATTGTATGGTACTATCTGTAACAGTAGGTTTACCCTGTGGTCCATACTGAAATACGATATCTACTGCGGGTTTATTTAAATAGGCTGATAATAGATATCGTAATAAACCGCGCGCAGCAATAAAGCGTGTTCTATCCCGTTCAAAATGATAACGTGCGGCTTGTTGTTGCTCTTCTTGATTTAATACCCTATACAATGTAGCTAATAGATCTTCTGCTACGGGCAGTGTTTGCACATACAGATAAACCTCATCATGGTTAGCAACAGGGATATTCAATGGTTCAATAGAATACATGGTTTAGCCTTCGATAGCATGTGTAGCGACTAAGTGATGATAACTGTCTAAACGCAGCGCGTTGATCTCTCCTTTTTTAACCGCTTCTTGCAAGGCACAGCCAGGTTCGTGTTTGTGCTCACAATTGCGAAACTTACAACGACCTTCATAGGGTTTAAAGTCAATAAACCCCCGCAAAATATCGTGACGCATCATGGACCATAGGTTAAAACGCCGTACGCCTGGAGAATCTATAAAGTCACCCCCACTGCTGAAATGATATAACCTAGATGCCGTCGTGGTGTGTTTCCCCAGTTCACTCACTTCTGAAATCTTGCCTATCGCTAAGGTTTCTTCCGGGATCAATGCTTGAATTAGAGAAGATTTTCCCACCCCGGATTGGCCAACGAATATACTGGTGCGATCTACTAAGTGACGACTTAGTGCCTTCAATCCTTCATTTTTAGCAATCGAAGTAAAAATAACAGGGTAGCCTATTTCTTCATAGAGAGCACACAGTTCAGTTACCTTGTGATTATCCAAATCGATTTTATTACACACTATAATTGGGGTTAATTTTAACACTTCGGCTGCAACCAGATAGCGATCGATGATTTCCATACTGGGCTCTGGTTTTAGCGCAATGACAATAACAATTTGATCTACATTGGCCGCCAAGGGTTTTAATTCATGATTGGCATCTAAACGATTGATGACCGTGTGCCGTGGCTGTAACGCCGTGATAACCCCTACTTCCGCACTGATAGCACGAAAAATAACCCTATCACCCGCAACCGGGGATTCTAGGTTTTGTCGCAATGAACACAAAAATAATTGTTCGTGTTCATTTTCTACCCAGGCCTTGGCCCCATGACGGACAATGACGATACCCTCTAACGCCGCTTTGAGTTCGCCAGCCTCAAGTAAACGGTTATCGTGTTGTTCGGCGATACGGCGCTGCTGTTGCTGAGTCAATTTACGTTTTGTCATAATACCTAGATACTGATTAAATTATGCTGATATTGTAGCATAATCTTTCCTTCAATATGCACAGCAAGATATGCGCGAGCTTTTTAGCTGAAACTTGGCCAAACTATATCTTATAATATAACGCGCAGAGCTTAAACGTCCAAAGCTATCGCTGCCGTTGTGTCAAACACGCCGTAAACCCGTCCATGGGGGCTCGAGCACGGCATCCATGCCGTTTACGGTTTGACACAACTCTGCAGCAATAGCTTTGAACTTACCCTCCGCGTTTTTTATGTAAAAATGTAAAAAACTTATTTTATTTCGTAACAGTTCAGATTCTAGATCTAGCTATTGCTTCAAAAGTATAGAGGGATATGACTTCACTCAATACAACGCGCAATAGGTATGGCGGGGTGTTCCGGTGAGGGGGTCCTCGGCGCGCGCAGGTACGAGCACGACGGAGAAGTCACGTGACCGGGCCCGGCCAGCTAGGAACTATAATATTGAGCCCTGGATTTATCCAAACTCAGAAGCACAAAAGCCCTAAACCATAGACAATCTAAGCTCTGTAATATAGAGTATGCACCATAAACTTAGGATATTAACATCATGAAAACATATCTAGTCGGCGGCGCCGTACGTGATAAATTATTGGGCCGTCCTGTGCATGAGCAAGATTGGGTTGTAGTTGGCAGCTCGCCCGAAGAAATGATAACGCTAGGCTTTACGCCAGTAGGTAAGGCTTTTCCCGTGTTTTTACATCCTAAAACCAAAGAAGAATATGCTTTGGCACGTACCGAACGCAAAACAGGCCCTGGATATCATGGTTTTACTTTTCATACGGCAAAAGACGTCACCTTGAAAGACGATTTGGCGCGGCGCGATCTAACTATCAATGCCCTCGCCGAAGATGAAAATGGCCAAGTCATCGATTATTATGGCGGCTTGGATGATTTAAAACAAAAGCGTTTATGCCATATCACCCCTGCTTTTAGCGAAGATCCCGTGCGTGTATTACGCGTTGCACGTTTTGCTGCACGTTATGCGGAATTGGGTTTTACGGTAGCTCCAGAAACCTTAGCCTTAATGCATCAAATGGGTTTGCAAAAAGAATTGTCTTATTTGGTTGCTGAGCGCGTTTGGGCCGAATGGGAAAAAGCGCTATTTGAGGCAACCCCCAGCGTATTTTTTAAGGTATTGCAACAAGCAGAAGTACTAGAATTTATTTTCCCTAGTATTGAAACTATGCTAACTGAAACTGTATTAAAGAAACTAGATACAGTTTCTGCAACAGAAAAAGATTCTACCCTGCGTTTTGCTGTTTTTATTCATCATCTATTGCCAGAAAAAACCTTTACCGCGGATCTGGAGCATTTAATTAAAAATTATAAAATTCCCAATCAGTATTACGACACGGCTTTAGGGCTATATCAAGCATTGCCTTATTATCTAAAAGCAGACTTCGACGATGTAGCCACTATTTTAAATTTCTACGAAGCCCTAGATGCGCATCGTCGTTTTAGTCGTGCTTTGATATTATTAAAAGGCTGCGCCCTCGTTGAAAATGAGGTCAAGCTAGAACGCTTACAAAAGGCTTTTCAGTATTTACACGACCTAAAGTTCACTATTCCTTCGGGACTACAAGGTCCCGCCATTGCCGCCCATCTGCATCTACAGCGTTTAGCGGCTTTGCAGCAGCGGTTTGACAGTCATTTATTGTAGTGCTATAGTTTCTTCTATGAAGACTATAATGCTCTATACAATCTATCAATACTATTATGGCCCCCCAAGGCCAATATCTTAACTTTTCCAAAATTTTTGTTCATTTTTAGCCCATTAAAGAGGCTTGTTAACAGTTTATTGAATAAATATACTCATAGCAGTTGATTTTTAGGCGAGGCGCCTAGCCCTCGAGTACCAGGAGTGACGTACTTATGTCATATACTGGGTGCGAGATGGGCGAAGGCAACAAAGCCTAAAGGTCAAATGCGAAGAGTATAGTCTTTTAGAGAGTATTATTATTATGACAGTATACACCGCAAAACCAACCGACGCCCAAGGCTTCATACACTACACCCAGGCCGAAAATCATACCTGGGAAACCTTATTTAATCGTCAAATGACCATTATGAAAGATTATGCTTGTCAGGCGCATATTGATGGCATAGATAAATTGGGCCTAAAGGCGGACTCTATTCCCCAAATCCCCACACTATCCAAACGCCTTATGACAGCAACAGACTGGAAGACACAAGCCGTACCAGCACTTATCACTGATCAAAAATTTTTTACCCTGTTAAGCGAGCGCATTTTCCCCGTCGCAACCTTTATCCGTATTCCAGAAGAATTGGATTACCTGCCAGAGCCCGATATCTTCCATGAAATTTTCGGCC
>JBIPMB010000187.1:0-3654 GCA_044369355.1 Gammaproteobacteria bacterium
ACAAGATAATTAGGTGTACGACTTAAACTAAATTGGTTAGTTTTATCATGCAATACCTCTTGTTCATATAATGCAACAATCGTTTTTATATAATCACTAATACGTCGGCATTCGTTAAATTTTTGATCGATCAAATTATGAAATTTAGGACTAAATTCAAATTTTGGCTTAGCTCCTTTTGTTCTTCCATGTTCAGCAGCGACAATATCTCCATACACAGCCCCGGGATGACCATTTAAATTATGAGGAAAAATAATATACTTGGTTTCTGTTCGCACAAGAAATTGGAAATCAAGCCAGTTAAACTCAGACCAAATAAAAGACATTTCGGACGAGCCCTTAAAACTTATTTTACCTGCCACAGGTCTAATACAAGATTCAGCTATTGGTTTATTACATTGGTCCGTATCTTCCAAGCCGGCTGTTCTTCGTAAAGCAATTATTGTTGATTTGCAAGTCAACCATTCATGTAGCCCAGTACCCCAATAATCTCCAGAAAAGAAAACCGATGTAACCCTTAATTTTTTTTCAAACTGATCATCGCTAGAAAGAAAATCTAACAATAACAATAACGGCGTTTTATACTGAGTATCTCTGTATAATATAGCGCATCGTCTTAAGAAAACATAAGAACAAAACAATTTTGAGCGATCTGACAAGAATCTTTTGCATTCTTTTTTTACTTCTGATTCAGAGCAGCCACTAAATCTATATGCTTCTCTTTCAAGAAAATCTTCGCGTAGTTGTTCATCCCACGCTTTAGTTGGCGATACTATATCAAAATGTTCAAAAATATCATCGTGTAAATCGCTATCCCAAAATATATCTTTACGATAAAGATCATCAATAGTATCAATAATTCTAGAAACATTCTCCTTATTTAGTGATTTTATCCAAGAAATTTCTTTCCGATCACCCATATAAAGAATACCGCAGTTTTCTAATATTTTAAGGAATTTAAGGTTTGTTTCCCTTAAAATATCTGGACTGTGCTTATCAACACAATAATGCTCTTCAATATAGCGAACGCCCCATTCTTCATCAACCTTTACATATTGCTCAATAGGTATTGGATCTATTATTCTCTGATATACATCTTGATAAGTTGATTGTTCTACACTTGACATATCTATACTCCATTTTTATACTGAATAATTACATACTATCTATAGACTTTTTAAAAATAATTGTCTAACATCTAAATTTTAAGAGAGCTTACATCCTTGCGCCAGTTAAATTAAAATAGTTTCTTGCTATAGCCATCTAGATTATACAATACCTAAAAGTAAATTAACATAAAATATTACCAGCCCATACAAAAACCGTTATCATAAAAAGTTAAGTATGTCTTTATAATGCACGAGCATGCTCTGAATATCTAGCACCTCAGCCGACCGCCCTCATACTTATACGCATTCATCTTGCTAATGGCTTTGCCCATGCTGGTCTTTGCCCCGGTCGATTTTTTTCACGACTGCCAGTTCTTTTGTCGCTAGGGCTTGTTTAGCCAATTCTTTTTTACTGGGTTTTTTAGCGCTCATAACGTTCCTCCTGTTACTTTACTGTTACTACCGATTGTACACTTAAATGACTTAAATTTGTTAAAAAATAGCCCTTTTTAGCGGCTAAAAGCTGGCAAAATATCGTGAAAACACCCAAAATAGCAATCGACAGTGTAAAATGATCGATGTAAATTTTGTACGAAATTTCTTAAAGAGAGACTATAGAACCGCCCCTAAATCTGTGCTTTTTATAATCAATCAATTGATTTGAAATAAGTTTCTATGTGTTAACGAATGTAGAGCTAGTATCGCACCCTATTGCAAGCAAAGGGATTGTGCTCTATCATAGCGTGTGTACAGGATATGCTCACTTATGGAAGGTCGGTTGATTAGGGATTAAGCGTGAGCCACTTTATTAATCTTTTGGCGCAATATGCTGATGCAAAGAGCTAAAAGAAAGTTGTTATTATTTGGTTAATATCTAGTAAATAAATATAGAAGAGGTTAGTGTTATGTTGCAGCAGGATGGTGAATTAGATTCGTTGCTTTCTGAAAATGGTATTGATAATGAAAAATATCGAGAGCTATTTAATTTTCTAGAGTCATGGGATATTGAATATGGTCAAAAAATAAAATCTTTGCCGTTATTTGATGTAAATAAAACCGCACAATGGTCTATACAACAAAAGACCCACTTTGTTAAAGTGTTCTATCATTGCAGAGGACATTTTCATGAGTTTCTATGGTTTCTTGCGAACTATGCCCCAGATAAAAAATTTAAAGATATTATTATTGAAAATATTACAGATGAACTGGGTGTTAACGGCTATTCTCATGAACAACTATATGCACTTTCAGCAGAAGCTGTTGGTGTTGATATCACAAGAGAATATATAGAGCAAGAAACATATCTTCCTTTTGCAAAAGAGTTTAATCAAGGACATCTGAAATGGTTAAGGCAAAATGATTGGGATAAAAGAATTTCAGCGTTTGCAGCATTAGAGCGCCTTGATAATGCTGATTATATAAAAGGAAAAAAAATAGCTGAAAGTATAGGCTTACAGGGTAAAGAGTTGACTTTTTTCAACGTTCACATTCATGTAGACCATTTTGACAGAGTTTTAAAAGGTGCACTATTGGATGTCTGGAAAAGAAATTCTTTGGCTGTAAAGGAAGCCTTTTCTTTTATATTAAACCACCAAACAAAAATGTGGTATAATTTGTCGGATGAAATTTTTAGCTATGCATAGTATCGTATCTATTAAAAACCCGCTGCCTTATTTAAACAAAAAAATTGGTGCTAGTGCCACTCAATTTGGAGCACAGTTTAATGCATTCTCTATTTTTGGGTTAATCAATTATCCTATCTTTTATATTATTTGGATTAGTTTATCTGGCGTAGAGAATAGCCATGAAAATATAGTCCTGAGGTTAATTGCAACATTACTTTGTTTAGGCCTGTTTTTAAGGAAAAAATGGCCTCAAAAAATAAAAAACTGGCTACCCCTTTATTGGTATGCCACATTAACGTACTGTTTGCCATTTTTCTTTACATTAATGCTACTACATAACCCACAATCTAATGTTTGGAATATGGCTTTTATTAGTATAATTTTTTGGTTGGTTTTATTAGTGGATCTTGTCAGTGCTTTTCTCTTATGGTTCATAGGGCTAAGTGCAGCAATTTTAATATTTTCAATACATAATAGTATTTCGTTTCTTAGGGCTTATGCCTTTGATGTTGCACCAGAGTACATAGGCTGCCTTGTAACTGCGGCCATTTTTGCAAATAATAAAAAATTTTTTGAAGTGATGAGCAAATTAAAAACAGCTGAAGCAATAGGCGCCACAGTTGCTCACGAGCTTAGAACCCCGTTATCTACTATACAAGCATCGGCGAAGACTATAAAAAATCTGAATGGTACGGGTAATGCTCAGATAACAGATAAAGTAGCCATTATTGATGATGCTGTAACGGATATCCTGGATGAGGCAAAATTTTCTAACACTATTATCAACATGATTTTGGTCAATGTTAAGCGCAATAAAACGACAGGGGACTTTGCTCAGATAGCAATCAGTAGCTGCGTTGAAAAAGCGCTTAAGCGCTACCCTCTTCAAAAGAATGAAGAAAATCTTATAAATTTTGATA
>JBIPMB010000198.1:0-3306 GCA_044369355.1 Gammaproteobacteria bacterium
TGAAGTCGCGATGATACATGTATTATTTAACTTACTAAAAAATTCGCTGTATTTTATACAGGCTGAGAAAAAAGGCGTTATTGATATATGGTTTTCCTCTGAAAAAGGGTATAATGTTTTAAATTTTAGAGATACGGCCAAAGGAATTGCGAAGTCTGAGCTATCGAAGATATTTGATAAATTTTATACAACAACTAGACATGGAACTGGTTTAGGGCTGCCTTATTGCAGCATGGTCATGGAAGAAATGGGTGGAAAAATGCAATGTGAATCTATCCTAAATGAGTTTATTTTGTTTAAAGTAAAGTTTCCTAAATAAGTGAGTTTTGTAATTTTAATAAAGGAGTGTACAAATGAATAATCTATCTATGATCCCTTGTTTTTATCATCCTACAACAGCAATTATAGTAGATGATAATGAGAAATTTTTAAAGAGTATGGCTAGACTTTTAACCACGATGGACCCTCACATTAAGATTAAGACTTTTTCCGATCCAGATGAAGCTCTTTCCTATGTCAATGAGGTGAAAAGCTTACCTACAAAACTTTTACCTTCCTTCGATTCAGATGAGTCTTTACCCTCATCAGGAAAAATACAGCTTGAGCATGATATTTCTAATATCTATAAACAAGCAACTCAAAGAAAAGTTTTTGATGAAGTGTCTGTTGCCGTCGTTGACTATAGTATGCCAAACAGAATGACGGGCGGTGATTTTTGTGAGTCTATATTAGGAACAAATATCAAAAGTATTATGCTAACGGGTGAAGCTGATGCTGAGCTGGGAGTAAGCTTGCTCAATGATAGGATCATCAATAAATTTTTAGTAAAAGGGCACCATGATCTGGAAGAAAAATTAGCCAGCAGCATTATTGACATGAAAAGAGCCTATTTCCAAGATTTGTCTTCTTCTGTTTTGAAGGATCTAACGCCTGGTGTATGCCCTAATTTAGCTGATCCAGATTTTATTAATTTCTTTAATGGCCTCTGCAAGGATCTTAATATTTTAAGTTACTACATGATTGAACTGTCAGGGAGCTTTTTACTGGTCAATGATGAAGGAAAGCTGTTCTGGTTGATTGTAAAGACAAAAAAAGACATTGATGAATATGTTAATTTTATGAGAACCGCCGATGAAATATCAGAAAATACCATTAGTATAATTGAACGTGGTGAAAAAATACCCTACTTTCATTCAGAGCAAGAGCATATCTACTCAATAGATTCAGATTTTCCATTAGAAAAACACCTTTACCCAGCTAAGAAATTAGAAGGACAAGTTGACTATTACTATAGCCTAACCGATGCCATCTATAAATTCCCGCTAGATAAAGCAGAGATGTTTAAAAAAGCTGCTTAGTTAAGACACATAAGATAGTGGCGGCATTGTCGCCACTTATCCTAAAATAGAGAGACCTATATGCATCATGCAAATACGACAGAAAGTATTGATGATCTTATCATTGCTACCAGGATTTTGGTAAATGAGGGAGTTCTTGATGGTTTCGGTCATGTTTCTATTCGTAATCCAAACCAATCTGACCACTATTTCATGACTTGCGACAATTTTGGTGGCGCTGATAGAGAAAGCTACATTGTTGAATTGGATTTAGACAGCAACCCATGCAATCCTAATAGTTCAAAGCTTTCACTGGAGCGCTTTATTCATGGCGAAATTTATCGGGCGCGGCCAGATGTCAATGCCATTGTCCACACGCATTCTCCTGCCTTGATCCCTTTTGGTGTCAGTAAAACGCCATTGCAACCGCTTTATCATATGTGCGGCTTTTTGGCTAAGGGTGTTCCTGTATTCGATATACAGCAGAAGCATGGCATGACAAATATGCTGGTGCAAAGCAACGAACTGGGTCGCTCACTGGCTTCATCGCTCGCTAAAAGCGCTGTGGTACTAATGCGTGGTCATGGTGCCACGATTGTTGGTAGTTCTGTGAAGGAAGCTGTATATCGTGCAATTTACGTAACGATTAATGCCAATCTCCAGCCTACCGCAATGCAGCTTGGAGAGCCAAAATTCTTGGATTATGAAGAGGCCATTAAGGCTGATGAACTTCACCGTGCCGTTTTGAATCGTCCTTGGGACTACTGGAAAAGTAAGCTTTAACAGCCATTGAAATATTTTTGGGGCACTTATTACTCTTTTACATACAGATCTATACAAGAATAAGACTATCATTTAAATAAGGTTCTTTATAAGCTATAAAATCAAAAATAAATTCATCTTTCTTTTTGGTTATTTTGATTAAATTAAATGCTCTTGTTCCTGATTCGGTCCAGTCATAAAGACCCCCAATCCATACGACATCGGCTATTTCTGATATAATCACATATTCTTCCGGTACATTTCTTTCATTAATAGCCGTGCTATTTTTAAATTGTTCTATTAACCATTCAAGAGCAAGTCCTTTACCAAAAGAGAAAGCCATTACAACGAAAAGATGTCTCTCCCCTGCAGAATTATGGCTAAGCTTTTTTTTATTATCCTCTTTTTGGCATTCAGCATACGCAATCTCTAATATTTTTTCCAGAGTTTTTTCTTCCCCTTCTGGTGAAAATGTTCCACCGAGGACAATAGTTATTGAGCCCTTTCCCTTAGAGTTTTCTCGGTGTTCAAGGTTTGCCTCACCAAAAATATAACGTACCTCAAATTCTTTTTCAAGAGCACTAATGTCTATTTTACTATAGGGGTCAAGTTCTGAACATAATATAGCTATATCTTCATCTGGCTTAAAATTGATTTCAATGTTATGTAAAATTTTATCGATACGTAGGATCTGCTTTCTTCCTATTTGAGGTGCTATATCATTATTAACGTGCACAGTCCATTTTCTTGTTGTGTACTCTGACGGATACTCCCCTCGTTCTTTAGATTTTATAAGTGAATAGTTATTATCAGCATATTGAGTCACTTCAATTGCAATGGTATGGTTATTTAATTTGCTTTGTGCAATAAGATCAATCTGACTGGAGCTGCTACCATCATCTATTTTTATAAGTTCATAATCAGGCATGACCTTCGTTAAAACAGCTTGCGCCAGAATTTCTTCTAATTTTTTAGGCGCTGAAGAACCATCATAACGCTTGTTAATTATCTCATGGTACAAATCAACCTGACGACGAAAGTCTCTTACTTTTTTAGTTTCTCCTTTTCTATTTTTTACAAATGAAAAAATTCTATATGTTTCAAATTCAATTTTATTCATTACATTATTTTTCTTATTTTATCACTAAATGTGGTTTCATTTTCAATAATGCAAATACATGAGCAATAGTTGCTAAAGTTAGATTAG
>JBIPMB010000111.1:0-7201 GCA_044369355.1 Gammaproteobacteria bacterium
GATCAGCAACACGCTGTTTGTGAAACTAGAATTACTCAGGAACATATTTTTTATAGACCAGACATTCACGGCATTGACAGTTGGCTAAGCATTGAGATGATGGCACAAGCAGCGGCGGTATTTGTTTATGGTCAAGTGAATGATGCGAAAGATACAGCGCCTAGCATTGCTTTTTTGATGAGTGTGCGACAATTTCAGGCGCTTGTACCTTTCTTTGAGAACAATAGCTTATTAACTGTCAGCATTGAGTGCATCTTGTTGGATGATAATATGGGTGTTTTTACGGGAGAAATTGCACTGAATGAACAAGTCGTTGCCAGTGCACAACTGAGTGCCTATAAACCATCGGCAGATGAATTAAAACAAGTATTAGCAGGATAGATGATATGAGACGTGTATTGGTGACGGGTGCAAGTAAAGGGATAGGACAAGCGATAGCTTTGCGTTTAGCGCAAAGCGATTTTTATGTCTATGTACACTATCATCAAGATAAAATAGGCGCAGAAAAAACATTAGAGCAAGTAATCCATGCTGGCGGAGCAGGACAATTAATTCAATTCGATGTGAGTAATCGCACACAATGCGCCGAACAATTGCAATTTACTCTAGAAACAGAAGGTGTATTTTATGGCATAGTCAATAATGCCGGTATTTGTAAGGATGGTCCTTTTCCTATAATGACAGACGAAGATTGGGACAGTGTAATACACACGAATTTAGATAGTTTTTACAATGTCATTCGTCCTTGTGTTTTGCCGATGATACAAGCTCGTCAAGGCGGACGTATCGTAGCATTAACTTCTGTTTCGGGCATAGCCGGTAATCGCGGTCAAGTTAATTATAGTGCTGCTAAAGCCGGTATTATAGGCGCTGCCAAAGCATTGGCATTGGAATTAGCTAAACGTAACATTACAGTCAATTGCGTAGCGCCAGGATTGATTGAAACCGACATGGTCGGTGAGTTACCACATCTAGAGGAAATGTTACGGTCAATCCCATGTAGGCGTACGGGAAAAGCAGCAGAAGTGGCCGGTTTAGTGAATTACTTGATGTCAGATGAAGCAGCTTATATAACGAGACAAGTGATCTCGATCAATGGCGGTTTATTATGAAAAGAAGAGTCGTGGTCACGGGCATGGCGGGTGTTACTGCGTTAGGAAACGACATAGACAGCATTTTTAAGCAGATGCAACAGCAAAAAACAGCGATTCAGATCATCGAGGAATGGCAAGACATTGAGGGGCTCAATACACAATTGGGCGCACCTATACAAGACTTTAAATTACCACTACACTTTACGCGTAAACAAACGCGCTCCATGGGACGAGTGGCACAATTAGCAACAATGGCAACGGAACAGGCGCTCATAGATGCTAAACTTCAAGGTAATGCAGAACTCATCAGCGGCGGGCGTTTAGGCATTGCTTACGGTTCTTGCTCTGGCAGTACACATTCACTGGCAGATTTAGTGCGTATACGCACAGAGCGTATCTTAAAGAATGTTACGGCAACGACTTACATTAAAGCGATGAGCCATACTTGCGCTGTGAATATTGCTTTATTATTTGAAATCAGCGGACGAGTGATTCCCACTTCCAGTGCCTGTACTTCTAGCAGTCAAGCCATAGGCTATGCGTATGAAAGTATACGGCACGGTTATCAAGATAGAATGATTGCGGGGGGAGCTGAAGAATTATGTGTGAGTCAAGTTGCTGTTTTTGATACGCTGTATGCGACCAGTCAGAAAAACAAGCAGCCTGAAATCACTCCACGTCCTTTTGATAAAGATAGAGATGGCTTAGTTTTAGGTGAAGGGGCCGTTACACTGATCTTAGAATCGTTAGATCACGCATTGGCACGCGGTGCGCCTATTTATGCTGAAATCGTCGGTTATGGCACCAATTGTGATGCGGCGCATGTGACACAACCTTCAGCTAAAACAATGCAAACGGCAATTGAATTGGCGTTGCTGGATGCGAATATAAAACCTGAGCAAATTGATTATGTGAATTTACATGGTACAGCAACCGATAGAGGCGACATTGCTGAATCTCATGCCACCCAAGCCGTTTTTGGTAAAACGATATTGGCCAGTTCTTTAAAAAGTTATTTTGGACATACCTTGGGTGCTTGCGGTGCATTAGAAGCATGGCTCAGTATAGCCATGATGAATAAAGGCGTGTTATTTCCAACCATTAACTTAGATGCAGTCGATCCGAATTGCGCTACATTGGGCTATATACAATCGCAACCTATAGCGCACGATTGCCAATATATCATGAGCAATAATTTCGCCTTTGGCGGTATTAACACGGCATTGATTTTTAAGAAGTGGCGGTAAGCTTATTTTTACCGCCATCACATTATTTACTGCGGTTATTTTGCACTACACTCAATTGTTCTTGGATACTATGGTTCAATATCGTAACCCATTTATTATAGCCGCTACGAATTTCACCATTTTTATAGTTTAAATTTTTAGAATTCCTATAGAATATAGAATAGCTGTGTTTATCATGTGGAATGTCTACGTGCACATAATATTTCTTCCAATATAAATCACCGCGGATGAGGTTCGGATTTTCCACCGTGATAGTCCAATGATTTGCCACACCTGCAGTACGAATAGCGTTTTCTATATCGGTATTACTTAAACCACTGGGTATAGGTTGATTATTAAAACTTTCTACTGGCTGAATGTTAGAACAACCGCTGAGCAACCATAAGCAAAGCATGAATGCGTATATAGGTAAAAAATTGCATGATAATTAGTCGTTTATTGAATTTAAGTTGCACATGGTGTTATACTTATTAGCCAAGGTTCAATATTTATTTGCGATGGAGCCTTTTCGAACGTCGTGGCACAACATTTCCTGGCTGAGATGAATATAATGTACGTTGATACTGGCCGAGTATCCGGTTAAGGATGATCTATATGAAAACTCAAATTTGGGGGGCTCCTTCCCCTGTTGCCTTCTCCGTCGCATCTGGCTGCAAGCCACTACCCGAAGCGCTTGGCACGCTTGGGGCGGAAGCCCAAAAAAACTACAGAAAAAACCGTGAAAATGGGTATGAAATCGATAATCCAAAACGCTCATTTCCTTATGTGGAGTTCGATGTCATCTTTAAGAGCACTTATAAGAGGATTTGTAACTGGGAGCGGGAGGGTGAAAGTTATTATTGGCATGACAAGCAAGGCTATTACCGATGGAAACTCATCTTAAACGATTATTACAAGATTGAAGATTTTTCTTGGGAAGTGATACCAGATAAATCGAAAAAAGGCCGATATTGGTTTACGTTACATCATGCGAATGGCACCAAGATGGGCGGATTTTCTCAGGAACCGGTTGCTCAAAGATTTCCGGAAGGTGGAAACTACTACTATACCATCAAATATACCGAATGTGGTGACATCAAAGCCTGGATGGAAGAAAAAGACTTCAATTATCTACAGCGTATTCGTAACAAAGATCCCGCTCTTTTTAAGCATGAGTTTACAGAGCTTAAAGCTGCCAATCCTAAACATCCTGCTATTTCTAAAATTGAAGCAGAGATAACAGGTAAACCCGTAGAAGAAGCAAGGCAAATCGAATTAAAAAATTTAATTGATAAAGAACTCATTCATGAATTATCTAACTCTATTACTCCTGAGGATATTTTAAAAGTCAAAATTGGTGCGCATGATTGCTTGAAATATATAATTATAGAAGAAAAAATAAAGGTTTTTAAGTGGGTTTTATCTCTAAATCTGTCATTTGATCCAATCTTTTTCAGCGAAATTATAAAACAAGAAAACGTTCGCTTTTTAAGTTCCTTACTTTCTTGTCAGCCTAATCTAATCTATGTGTATGATGCTGAAGGGAAAACATTGCTACATTATGCTGTTATTAAGCGTGATATTTCAAAAATAGATATTCTGCTAAAAAGAAAGGCGGATGTTTTTGCTAAAAATTCTAAGAAAACATCTAGTGCACCCCTCGATATTGCTCAAAGGCAATATTTTGATATCCGATCAGATAGCTTTAAATTGAAAGAATGCTCAAAAAAAATATTAATAAAACTATTCAATGCAACTCGATACGTTGAGTTGTATGAAGAAGATGATGATGTTGTTATAGCATTTAAACTTATTACTACATTGTTATATAAGGCTCAACGATACTCTTGGAAAGAAGAACCATGTTTATCATTACAGCGTTATTCAATTGCTTTTTTGAAGGCGGGATTTCCAAATGATAGCAGAGATTGGAGCAAATATAATCCTGAGTTATTTGCAAAGTTTTTAGAGGAAAATGAAACCTTAAATGGAACATTTTATGGATCCTACTTGTCTGATGATTCTGATTCGGATCATGAGCAAAAAATTAATAGTCTAGGTGAATCAGAAAAAATAAAGATGGATAGGAATGTTCATATTCGTTTAGGTTATGCATCTGTAGAAAAATTTACTAAAAAGCTAAAGGAGCCTAAATTTGTTGATGAAATAAAATTTGAAGCAACACGTGACCTAAGATTAGAACTTCGCGAAAGAGCTCAAATCCACAACTCAAGGCAGGATAAAAAACAATTAGATATTGTTATAAAGGAATTAAATGAACATATTTCTAGTGGAAAATTATATCATGAGGCTGCCGCATTGATCTATAAACGTTATCATAAACATCTATTTGTGGCACAATATAGAGGTATTACCTATATGACGACCCATTTTGGACAAACAGCGCGGCAAGCCCACAGAAAGAAACAAGAAATTGATAAACCTCAATACAGCCCTTCCGTGTTACTGGGTGTGACAAATAGCCAGACAATGCGAGAATTTACTAAGAAATTTCACGAACAAGGGAATGAGTCCGATACAGAAATAGAGCTTTGGGCACATTCTTTAAAAGAACGTATGCTTGCAATGCGGCGATCAGGTAAAATTCATTATCGAGAATACACCTATTCCCATGTGGCTGATTT
Source organism: Gammaproteobacteria bacterium (assembly GCA_044369355.1). Classification (GTDB taxonomy): domain Bacteria; phylum Pseudomonadota; class Gammaproteobacteria; order UBA1113; family UBA1113; genus VFKP01. The sequence goes on from JBIPMB010000111.1 coordinate 4,966, forward strand.
ATTACAGGATATTTATTCAAAAGATTATTCTAAATTTTTAAAAATTATCAGTCAACACAACATATTTCGTGAATATTTATTCAATGGTTATTTACCCTTTGTTTCAACAGCTGATGTACCTTATCATCCACTAAAATACGCTTATGGTATTAAGCCTTATAAAGGCAAAGAACAGGATCGATTAAGACCGCGTTGGCAATCGAATGGACGCAGTGAGCGACCGTATTCTGGTAAAGTATATGCTTCTTTGCATCCGTTAGAAGATTATGATGATGATGCAGTACATCATATTTGTTCTTTGAATGCGCAAGGTAATATTCAAATAGATAATTTGATTATTGCAGAGAGAGAATGTACATTTTTTTCTTATTTACCAGCTGAGCGTATAAAAATACAACATTTAGCAAAATACCCCTCTTTTACCAGATATAAATCGATATTCTTAGATAAATACGGGTTAACTCCAGAAATGTTCTATTTGTTTAAACGCTTATTAGAACAGTCAAAACCGCATCAATGCACATATTTCAAACAAATATTAGGGGAATGGCTCTGCGCATATCATGAGGTTAAACTGGTTGAGCAAATGCAAAAAGAAGCAAATTCACGGAATGGGTATCTTATTTATCGAGGAGAAAATGGTTTATTTCATGCAAGCGAGCCACCACTCGATTCACCTTTCCGTAATCCTGGTAAAGAAGAACGTAAAATAGTTATGAAGCAAGATGCCAATTCCCGCCGAAATGATAGAAAAACATACAATAAAGAGCCTGTTTACTTTTTTAAAGAGAATTATTCATTTAGCGTCTCAGAAGACTTAGTCCGCAAATTAGAGTCACGACAACGTTTTATTATTGATGCCTTGTTGATATCTCGCGAAGAAACAATGCAACCTATTTATCCACAGGATGTTGGACTTAATCCTAATCCACAATTCATGATCCACTATTTCACTTTTAATAGAAACTATCGCGCGGTAAAAGCTTTATTAGAAGCAAGAGCACTTGTTAATGTTCGTAATGCAGATGGTGATACAGCCCTTCATATTGCAGTGTTTAATAATTTTATATTAATAGCACGATTATTGTTAGACTATGGAGCTAATATTGACATTCCAAACAATAATAGCATCACTGTTAGAGACATTTCAAACTATATTCCATGGTTGCTTTCTTACATACCGCTAGCTAAATCTATAAATTATATTTCTTCTACTCAAACAACTTATCTTGAAAAGGGTTCCAATGATATCGAGAATGATAGTAAGCAGCATATGAAAAAGATTAGCCCTTACGAGAAATATTTAAAAGAAAGCATTATAAATACTTTTTTAAAAGTTATTAGAGAGCCTGAAAGGGAATACCATGGATATCAGTTGCGCATTCAACTAGCCAATGCTTTGAGCTCATTCTGGGTTTTGAAACATACTAATATAGCTGAGATCTTAAAGGAAATACTTTTAGGTACCCAAAATGATAATCCCTTGGTTAGAGAAACTGCTGTAATAATCTTAGGAGAATCGAACTTACTTGATAACATTAAGATAATAGACGCATTAATAAGCTGTTTGAGTGATGACGATCTGTATGTACGAGCTCATGCAGCTGATGCATTATGCAGACTAGGACTCATCAATAAAGAATGTATTGATATTTTATTTTCCTATCAAAGGGGATTTTATGCACGATATAGCTATGTGATCGGTACACCTGATACACCAGACGAAGCATATTATACGGAACGTCCTGATGAAACATTAGTAAAATTACCACAATTTATAGAAAACCAATGCGAACTTCTTTTAGGAGAAATAATACAACCCGATGCAACTATTGATGATAAAAAAATTAATTTACTTGGAAAAGTCATTTGCTTGGATGAGGTCTTTAATGAAACTAAGCTAATGGACGTGCACCATAACAGTGATTTACGAGATAACGTTATTATTCTTACCAAACTATTAAACATACAGCAGTCTGTAGTTAAAAAAATTAATTTTTTAATGACTAAAGTAGATGCTAAAGAACGTAAAAAATTATACAGTTTTATTTCTAGAATAAAGGAACATTATATTCCAGTAGAGAATTTTTTAATTTATAAAGTTTTTGATTCTGCTGATGATTACCGAATGACATGTGCTTTTCATGGGATTTTATCGCTTGAAGAATTGTCAGAAGGTAACAAGCTATCTGTTTTGCAAAAAATAAGAAAAGCAGAAGTAAGAGAAAATCAATTC
>JBIPMB010000113.1:0-7158 GCA_044369355.1 Gammaproteobacteria bacterium
TTTAATTGACAATAGTGTTTTCCCATCTGACCTTCCTCCTTCTTTGAATAAGGCTCAAATTATATACTATTGTCGCACTTCAGATTAGATTCTGCCTTATTATTCGGGGTTCCCCAATAGTAACCACCTCCACCAATATAATAAGGCATCATATAGCCATTATTGTAATAGCCATTGTTGTTGTACGGACCAATATCAAAGTCCCCAGGTACACAACCGACTTGCAGCAAACAAACGACACTTAAAGTCCCTATCGCCAAACATTTTCTTATATTCTTATACATAATCCGCTCCTCATTTTTCAATTTATCGGAACAGTCCCCAATCCACTGATAGAACAGATGAAGGCTATTTAAGTATGGTTTTTTTTTGAACAAAATGCAAGCGGGATTCGCATTAAACTACAATAAATTATCTGGTTTTAACCAAATATTTGTTTTAAAATCAATGAGTTAAGATTATGATACCTGTTTCAAATATAGGGTATTGCTGGAATCGCATTACCCTAAAGCAAATGCTTTAGGGTAATGCAGGCATATCTCACTTAACAGCACTATCTTAGAAATTATCTTCCATAATAGTAATGATAAGTAGGTACTTCTCCTACCGTCTTAGGTATTACTTCATAACAAGTGCCATTGCCATTGTCATGATAAAAGTGACCACCTACATAGTAGGTACTAAAGGGCTGTACAGGAGTATCCCAATTTGCATTGGAAACCTTTGGTGTTGCTACCGTTTCGCACGCAAAACCAACTTGAGCTAAACAAAATACGCTTAAGACCATTACGGCCAAAAGTCTTTTAACATTTTTACGCATGATTCGCTCCTTAATATTTCAATTTATTCAGAACAACCCCCAATGCTATGATAGACTGGGGTTAGTTTGAGTATGGTCTTTTTTTGGCAATATGCAAGTTTTTTGGACAATATTTTAAATTATGTTGCTATAATTGTTTTATGAAATTTATTTATAATGCAATAAAGATTGCATGCGTCCGCACCGCAACATCTAAATCGGGATGCAAGCTTAATATTTTAAGCTAAATTCAGAAGAAGTCTCTGATTCCATAGAAAAAGACGTTTCTGGAAAAAATCCATATTTTTTTGATATAGTTTGTTCCGAAGAATCGCCAGGAGCAACATTAGCTCCAATTTGGTATACGGCAGATATTTTATACTGAGGGTCGCTTAATATATTTTCTAGCGCAAAAAGTTGCTTTTCATATCGTTTTGTTTCTGCTAATAATGCATTATCTAATTTTTTACGGTCCGTCTTAAAAGAATATTTTAATAGTTTTTCTAATCTGGCTTTTGCATTCTGCAATGTTAGTCTTTCATGAGGATCTGCTTTCTGCATATCTTCTAATAAACCACAAATTTCAGAGGACAATCTATCAAACATTAGATAATCTCCTCTACTAAAATTTTCCATAATTTCTTGTTTTATTTCAAACCTCTCATATGGTTCCTTGAGCGGCCTTTTGCCAGAAAAAATGGGGGTTAATATATCCTGAGCAAAAGAACAGCTGTCGGATTCTTTTGTAATGTCGTCTTCAGGAGCTTTTGTTAACGGAGTATAGTAAGAAGGATCAATGTCAAATGCCGTTCCTCGCAGTGATTTTAAATCAAAAGAAAAATTTTCATTTTTTATATCACCGAAAATAATGCCTTTTTCATGTAAACCTATCAGAAAATCGATCAAATTAATCGCCAAATAAATTCTTTTTACGGGGGTTATATTTTCCTTTTTGAATTTACCTTGCTCTATTAAAATATCTGCACGTGTACCTGGTGCTTTAGACATCACAATTGCTGTTTCATAAACAGTTTTGCCATTTTCTTTTTGAGGCCGCGGAATAATAGTCATTCTGCTGCTAAGCGCATGGTTAGTATTGTGAGCTTCTGTTTGTGTGCGCTCATAATCTTTTACGTTATCTTCATCAATATTGCTTTCAGTATTTTTTACTATTTTTACCATGAGCTCAGTCTTACCGATTAACCCATTTATCTTGATGGGATAGGCGGTATAGACAGTACCAACGCTTCCACTGGGGACATCCATATGGGGCGGCCGGTGAATGGCGATCACTAAATCATCATCAAACCGCACCATTTGCATGTTTTCTAATTTTTTTTTGGTGTTTTTTTTTCGAATAAGATTAAACAACGCCTGATTCTGCTCGATACTCAATTCTTTTTGCTGTTCTGTTTCTGCAATGGAGATAAAACGCATAATGATTTCCTTTTTAATAAGGTGATAATGAATTACCTAGGCTCGTTTTTTTACCACCCCCTTTGGCTATATTCACCACTTAATCCGCTCGCATAAAGGTTTCCTGTATCTCCCTGATATAGTGGGAGAAGGAATTCGAGAAGGTTCATTGAACGGTATTATCAACTAGTGAACCTTCTTAGAGATTTTGAATTATAAATTTTTTTCCTCTTACATACAATACGTCTTGAAAAATGAATCTTATTATAACATGTTGAATTTTAATGGATATTTTTTTAAGTTAAGAGCGTTTTATAAAATAAACACAAAAAAGTGGGAAATTTATCGCCAAAATGGTGGCTATTCTTAAACAATTAATATTTCCTTAATCTTTTTTGTGTAGAATATATGTACACTATTATTCGAAATCTTAACTTAATAAATATCAATAACATAGGAGAAGGTAAAAATGGCTGCAAATGCTGATCATTTAGTCGCTGGTAAGAAGATTCAAAAATTAATACACTGTATCGAAAACTTGAATATGGATGAGTTGCGCGAACACGACAATCTGAAGGGTATTGATTGGCATTGCAATAATTGTCATGATTTTTTCACCGGAATCAATCTAAATAAAATTAAATTATGTGTAACAAACAGAAAAGAATTTTTATCAAAAATAAAAGAGATAAAAAAGAATATCGTCGATATCCCTAGTAATGAGCGTCTGCTAAAGGATTTAACCTTTTTACAAGAAAAGATAGCACCAATAGTTATTGAAGCAAACGATCCTTTTACGGGTAATAAGAAAAAAGATAAAGGTCTCTATGAAGAATTCATCAACCATAAAATGCATAAGTTATTCGATGAATTAATGAAGGCAATAAAAATTACTATTAAAGATGATTTGGATTTTGATATAAAAGTAGAGGGCCTCATTAACTTTTACATCAACAAAACCCCTCGACTTTATCAGGTGGCCTCAGACTTTCTATACCCCAAAGACGGTTCTAATAACAAAGCTTTATATGCTTTTCTTTTCAGTCAGATAGAACCAGATGATCTGGTAGAACATATGGAGAAAGCCTTAATACTTAATTATTTAAAAATGTGTCTAAATTACATGGTTAATTATGTTCTACTTCCAAAGCTGAGACAAACAAAATCTCTTTCTCTTATCGAAAAAAGAGTTTTCGGATATGCAGCACTAACAATGAGAGATGTAATAACCAGTTTGAATTTCAAATATACACCAGAGCTTCGAGAAAAAACATTAAACGATATTAATGAATATAAAAAATATTTGGAACAGAAAGAAGCTCCAATACCAGAAAATGTTGCGGAGAAGAAGGAGAAAAAAAGCCTTTTTGCCAATTTCTTTAAATCGGCTCCTGTCGTTGATTCTACTTCTAAAAGTAAACTTCCAAACACTATGCACTCCGCTCCCGTACCAGAATCTAGTAAAAAGGAGCCTCAAGAAATATCAATCTCCGCATCATCGTCGTTTAATCCCCAGATGCCGCCTCCTGGTCTTTCTGCACTCGACGTACCAGCCAAATCCACTTTAGGATTATTATCGCCAAATTTAGGCTCTACCCTGGAAGCCCCAGCCTTGCAGTCTTCGAGTTCATCCTCCAGGGATGGTTCTCTTCTTAGCTCTGTCGGGATTTTTAGTTCCGCTTCTGGCCCAAGCAACTACATAATGCCGATGCATCACAATGATACAAGTTCATCTAGCACTGTTGATGAAGAGGCTTATATTAATTCAAAGTATGGTCCTAAGTCAGACTCATCTAGCACTGATGATGAGGCGGATTATTTAGACCTTAGACCGAAGTAAAACTTCGGCCGTGCCTTGGGTAAGGACCCTGATGAACAGCGATTAAAGGTGAGGTATAAGTAATTGATTTAAATGGTGGGTCGTGATGGATTCGAACCATCGACCAACGGATTAAAAGTCCGCTGCTCTACCGACTGAGCTAACGACCCATAGGAGGAGAGCGACTATTTTACATGAATTTCTAAAAAAAACAATACCCCAAATGCCCTTAATTTGTATAGATCTAAACTTGCATCTCACCCCGCTTTTAATTATGCTCTACCCATTCATTTCTTTATTATGGCGGCGTAATGAGTTCAAATTTTAAACGAATCGGCTTAGTGGGTCGTTATAGACAAAGTAATATGGCTCCCACGCTGCTTCTGTTGGAAAACTGGTTAAATAAAAATCACTATGGTGTCGAATTAGAACAGCACACTGCTGAAAGCTTGCAACGTCCTAGCCAAGGCTTAGCCATCGATCAACTTTGCCAAAAAGTAGATCTGATCATCGTTTTAGGCGGCGATGGTAGTTTGCTGGGCGTAGCACGCGCCGCAGCCGATCATGACGTACCGGTATTAGGTATCAACCACGGCCGCTTAGGCTTTTTAACCGACATACACCCTAAAACTTGTATTGAAGAAGTAGAAAAAGTATTAACGGGACAATATCTAGAAGAAAAACGCTTTTTATTAGAAGCACTTTTTCAGCAAAAATCTACCCATCAAGAAACGGCCTTAAACGATATCGTGTTGATGCCGGGGCCTCTACCCCACATGATTGAATTTGAAATTTACATAGGCGGTGAATTTGTTTGCAGCCAACGCGCCGATGGATTGATCACTGCCACGCCTACTGGCTCTACCGCTTATGCCTTATCCGGCGGCGGCCCGATATTATCACCCTATTTAAATGCCATCGTGTTAGTGCCTATGTTTCCACACACTTTATCCAGTAGACCTATAGTTATCGATAGCCACCAGAAAATCAATATCATCTTAACCGACAAAAATGAAGAAAATGCACGCGTCAGTTGTGATGGTCATGAACGCATTGTATTACCCATAGGTGAGACCCTAACCTTGCAAAGGAAAAAAGAAGAATTGCGTTTGATCCACCCTAAAAATTATCGTTATTTCGATACTTTGCGCAGTAAATTAGGTTGGGCACATAAACCTACGGATATGGTGGAATAATATTCATGCTAGAGCATCTGCACATCGAAAACTTTGCCATCATCGAAAATCTAGACTTAGATTTATCGTCAGGCATGACAGTCATTACCGGTGACACCGGTGCAGGCAAATCGATTGTCATCGATGCACTAGACATCGCTTTGGGTCATAGAGCCGATAGCAAATTTATACGCGCAGGGGCTACACGCTGCGAGATTAATGCCAGCTTCGATACTACCCATTGTAAAAATGCGCAACTTTGGTTACAAGACAATGAATTAGAAAATGATAACACTTGTATTATTCGCCGAGTGATTACAGCCGATGGTCGCTCTAAGAATTATATCAACGGCCGCGCCGTAACCTTACAGCAATTGCGACTCTTGGCGCAAGAGTTAATTCAGATCCACGCTCAACATGAACATTATGCTTTATTAAAGCGCGATGAACAACGCCATATTCTAGACCGTTTTGCTCAACACGCCGATTTATTAGCGGCAGTCAAAACCAGCTATCTAGCATGGCGTGAAAGTTACGAGGCTTGGCAAGCTTTATTAGCTCTAGGCGAAAGTGATCGCGGCAAAATAGACTTTTTAACCTATCAATTACAAGAAATTAAAACCCTACAATTGCGCGATAATGAATTAGATACGCTACATCAAGAACAAAAGAAATTAAGCCACAGCCAAGAATTGGTGCTGGCCTTATCGACTGCGATGGATGCCATTCACAAAAACAGTGACAAAACTGTAGTCTCTACGATATTACGTTTACACCGCGACTTAAGTACCTATCAAAAGATATTGCCTGAATTGGGCAATACATTAAACTTACTCAACGGTGCAGCCGTACATTTAGAAGAAGCTTCCGTTGAATTGAATACCTTGTTAAAAGACATGCCACTTAATCCCAAACGTTTGCAAGAAGTAGAAACTCGTTTGCAAAGCATACACAATTTAGCGCGAAAGTTGCATGTGCCTGCGGAACAGTTGTTAGAATTGCAACAAAGGTTAACGCTAGAGTTAGACTCTTTACAAAACTTAGATGAAAAATCTCTGCAATTAGAAAAAATTGCTACAGAGCACAAGGCGCAATATTTAGTATCAGCAGAAAAACTCAGCGCGTCTAGAGTAAAGGCTGCCAAAAAATTAGATGAACAAATGAGCGCTTACCTGCAAAAATTGAGCTTGCCGCATGGCCAATTTAAAGTGGTATTTTCTGAACCGGCTATTCTGCCTACGGCCTATGGTTTAGATCAATTAGAATTTCACATACAAACCAATGTAGGACAAACACCACAACCCTTGGCCAAAATTGCTTCCGGTGGCGAATTATCGCGCGCGAGCTTAGCCTTGCAACTCATTTCATCTCAACAAGATAACACCCCTACCCTCATCTTTGACGAAATCGATGTAGGCATAGGCGGCAAAACAGCCGATGTAGTCGGCCAATTATTACGGCAATTGGGTGAAAAAACACAGGTCATCTGCATTACGCATCAACCGCCGGTAGCAGCACGCGGGCATCATCATTTACGCATTGAAAAAGAACATGGCAGCGCCACCACATCGCGTTTAATAAAATTAGATCCCGAACAACGTACCCAGGAAATCGCGCGCATGCTAGGCGGTAAAACGCATACCGCCGTAGCACACGCTAAAGAGTTGTTAGAATTAGTTTAATTCATCCAATCGTTACTTCTTTAAAATTTAGCGGTTAAATATCCAAAGCTATTACTGCCGTTGTGTCAAACACGCCGTAAACCCATCCCTGGGGGCTCGGTCGCGACGTCCTGTCGCTCACGGTTTGACACAACTTTGCAGCAATAGCTTTGGACCTAATTCTGCTCTCTGAATATAAAAATGCAGAAAACTTATTTTGTAAAAATTCAAGCTCTAGTTCCAACTCTTATCTCAAAAGTACAAATGGATATGAATTCACTTAATACA
>JBIPMB010000148.1:0-5297 GCA_044369355.1 Gammaproteobacteria bacterium
CTGGATGCAAACGGTCTGACCGCAGGGTGTAACAAAAATGTACTCAAATTTTTTGGGCTTGATTCCATGGATGAGTTTATAGGTCTTAGCTTTGAAGATCAAAAGAGGATGGCTGGGTGGGACGATGAAACAACAAATTCTTTCAAGGAAGATACATACCAAGTACTTGAAACCGGGCAGGCAAAAGAACATGTTGAAGAGCCTCCAATCAAAGACCCGGATGGGCAATTGGTTTATTTCTTAACTACTCGTGTTCCGATATTTAATCAAAAAAAGAAAGTAATTACGGTCGTTGGAATTTCAACGGATATTACAGAATTAAAGAATACTCAAATAAGTTTAATGCAAGCCAAAGAAGCTGCCGAAGCCGCCAATCAAGCCAAAACCGAATTCGTACAAAACATGCAGCACGATATACGCACACCCTGCGCGGGCCTTTGGGGTGTATTGGACATTGTAGCCAAAACAGAACCGGATGCCGAAAGAAGAGAAACTTTGGAGATGGCTGTTGCGGCCAGTAAACGCCTTTTAGATCTGTGCAATGAAGCGGTTGAATTTGGCGATTTGGGCGGAAATAACAAACCCGTTGTACAAAAGAGTTTGGATGTGCGCGAATTGGCGCGATCCGTTATTGAACTCAATAAACCCGCTGCCTTTGCTAAAGATCTGGTCATTAACTTTCATGTCGCGACCTCGGTGCCACCCCATATTGCCAGCGATGAATTCAGATTAAGCCGCATTCTCATCAACTTGCTGGGCAACGCCGTAAAATTTTCTCACCAAGGCGAAATCACCTTAAGTATGATGGCCTCTGCGATAGACGAAGACACGCGCAAGGGCTTTTTGACGATAGAACTCAAGGACCAGGGAATAGGCATTGCTGCCGATAAAGTCCCTACCGTTTTCGAAAAGTTTAGTCGGGGAGTGGCTTCTAACACCAATAAATACCCAGGAACGGGTTTGGGCTTGTATGTGGTGAAAACCTTTGTAGATGAATTAAATGGCGAGATTGAATTAGAAAGCCGTGAGAATGAAGGCACTTATTTTAAAATTAATGTTCCTTTTAAAGCCCTTTTGGAAGAGTTGAAGAAACCAGGCGTGAAAATTGACGAGCATTTTAAATCCTCGATTAAACTCGAGATGACAGCAGCAAAGCAAGCTCCAAAAGCAACCATTCAAAAAAAGCCATTAGCGAATGCACCGTTTACACATAGACTATTAATCATCGAAGACGATAAAACCTGTCTGTTTGCCGAAAAAAATTTACTGTCTACTTTCACGAGCGATATAGACGCTGCGGAAAGCGTGGCCGAAGCGCTAGAGAAATTAGCCACAAAAAAATATGATTTGGTGATTTCGGATCTGGGTTTGCCAGATGGTTCTGGTAACGACATCGTTGCCAAAGTTAAAGCCACACCCGAATCACCTAATAAAAATACACCGTTTGTGGCGATGACAGCTCATCAAGATGCCTTAAAACACCAACGGGCGATGGAAGCGGGTTTTACAGCTACCAACACCAAGCCTTTGGGCGCAGATAAAGCGACTGAGCTTTTAAAGTCGTATCCGGCAGAGAATGTGAGCCCACCTCAGGAAGAATTGGTTCTTTCGACTAAAGCACACGGTTTGCCGGTGATCGACTTGGCTTTGGGTATGCAACGCATTGCTGTGCATAGCGAAGAATCGGCCATAGAGGCTTTAGACATTTTATGGGGAACGCTGCAAGACGATATTCTCTTATTGCGCCTGGCAGAAGAAAATAGCGATATTGAGGCGATCAATGCGCTTTTGCTTAAGATGCGCGGAGCCTTGTGTTACACGGGTACCCCTCGATTACAAGCAGCCTGTGAGGCATTGTTTGGTAAGGTAGGAAATAATTCACAAGATGTAAGAAAAATGCAAGCTTTGTTTTATGTGCTCTATGACGAGGTAAAATTATTTGCTGAGCAATTCAAAGAACTCATCAAAGGCATGAATGCTCAAAAAGAATCGGGGCATTTAAGAATGGTGAATGAAAAGCAAAAGGCCCTTTTAACACAAGAAGAAAAATTTACCAAAATAGCCAATCAGGTGGCACACGATATACGTTCACCCCTCGGCACCTTATTAATGACCCTGAAATCCTGCACAGACATTCCGGAAGCAAGGCGCATTACCTTAAGGGAGGCCGCCATGGGCATAGGCGATATTGCCAATCACTTGCTGCATGAATATAGAAAGAAAGACGCAGATGAAAAGCTAGCACACGAAGAACGTCAGGCGGTGTTAGTGTCTACTGTACTGCTGGAATCCTTAACCCACAAAAAGTATCAATATGAAGGCTTACCCATTCAATTTGACTGCAATTTCGAAGCCAATACTCAATTTGCATTTATAAAAATACAAACGAGTGCATTTAAGCGCATGTTATCTAATCTAATGGACAATGCGGTAGATGCTTTTGACGGACAACATGGAACGGTTTGTTTACAGCTAGAAGTGGATAATGAATGGGTTAAAATACGCATTCAGGATACGGGTAAGGGCATGCCTATCGAGCTAATAAACCAGATCCTACAAAAAAAAGCAGTAACGGAGGGTAAGCAATCGGGCCATGGCTTAGGACTTACTCAGGTATGGGAAACCTTAGATCAGAATCAAGGCGAGTTAGAAATAGATTCTAAACCTAGTGTGGGCACTACAATTACGGTCACCTTTCCTAGGATCACCGCGCCGCATTGGATTGCGGAAGAAATAGTATTAAACGCGAATGATACCGTTGTTATTTTAGATGACGATAGCTCTATACACGGTGCTTGGGATGCTCGTCTTGAAACCCTTTTAAATGAAAATGCAGCATTACAATTAAAACATTTTCAGTTGGGCAATGAAGCGTTGGTCTTTATAAACAGCTTAACAGAGACTCAAAAAGAACGGACTTTTCTGCTCTCGGACTATGAACTGTTGAAACAAGAGTTTAATGGTTTAGAAGTCATTGCTAAAAGTGGATTACAACGTTGTATGCTAGTCACTAGCTATTATGCCGATCCAGACGTGCAAAAAGAGGCAGCCAAAATGGGTACGAAAATTTTGCCTAAACAATTGGCTTCTGAAGTTGTGATAAAAATGAAAGAGGCCGATGATGTCGAAGCCGGAAAAGTGTATGCGGTTGTTGTAGATGATAATAGAACTTTCGTTAAAGCGTTGCTGTTAAATGCCTTTGAAGAGGATCAAATCACAGAAGCATACTACGATCCAGAACATTTTTTAGAAAACGCCACCAAATATCCCAAAGATACAAAAATCTATCTGGATAATAGCTATAATACTTCAAGTTTAACTGGTTTAGTTGTTGCGAAAAAATTGCATGAACTAGGCTATACGTGTTTATACATCTTATCAGGAGAGGTCTCTTTGAAAGCGCCATCTTATGTGACTGTTATTGGAAAAACCGATATGAAGCGCTTAAAAAATTTGTAGTGGTGAGCTAGATTTCGCTTATGGGGATATCACCGAGACAGGAATTGCTAGCAATGATCCCTGAGAGGTAAATACTTAACATGCACATCGATTTAAAAACTGGCTGGGCTACAGGCATACGTATCCTTGCTTCGCCCAATTGCAACAGCCGTCCTGAAGGGATAGCAGTGGATCTGCTGGTAGTACATTGTATCAGTCTGCCGCCTGGCGAATATGGAGGCGGTTATATTGAAAAATTATTCAGTAATCAATTGCCGGCAGAAGAACACCCGTATTTTAAAACGATAGCAAACAACCCCGTTTCTGCGCATTTTTTGATCGATAGGGAGGGTGCCATAACGCAATTTGTCAGCGTCTATGACCGCGCCTGGCATGCAGGTGAGTCGTCTTTTGCTGGCCGTGTTCAGTGTAATGACTATTCCATAGGGGTAGAATTGGAAGGTTGTGTCACGGATCGCTTTACTTTTGAACAATATAAGGCCTTACAAGCCCTAACTAGTGCCTTAAAGGGATGTTTTCCAGCCATTAATTGCGGTAGAATTGTAGCTCATAGCGATATAGCGCCTGGGCGTAAAGACGATCCAGGGCCTTTTTTCGATTGGCAGGAATTTTTTTCTTTATTAAAGGATGTTGGTTTTTAACTATAGAAGGACAATGGTTATGATTATTATTGTTGTGATTTTGCTTTGTTTAGCCTTAAACCGTTTTACCCCTTTGGGTAAATGGGTGCGTAACTATGGTTGGTTAAACCGATATTTCGAATACCATCAAAAATGGTTGGGAACTACACCTTTTGGTAAAGGGATATTGGGATTGCTGATGGCCTTGCTACCTCCCGTAATTGTAGTTGCGTTTTTGCAATGGATGATGATTTATTTTATGTGGAATATTGCGGCTTTTGTATTTGCTGCCGCTATTTTGTTATATGCCTTGGGTGTTATGCCGACTATAGCAGCCGATCATACTCCAGCTAAAAGCAGCAAAATGAGTACCGTAGAAGAAGCGGCACGTCACGAAGGCGCGGCTGTAGTTGCTCCTAAAAGTACAGGCAGTTTATTGTGGCAGGCGCAAACGAGCATGTTTGCCGTATTATTTTGGTTCGTACTGCTGGGGCCAGCGGGAGCGGTGTTGTATCGTTTCTCACGTTTGCTGTCTGAGCATCATTATCCTAAAGATGCGCCACAAATACGCGATGCTGCAGTTGTTTGGATATCGTATTTAGATTGGATTCCAGTACGTCTATTGGGTTTATGTTTTGTATTGGCGGGTCGTTTTGAAAGCACCTTCAAGGTTTGGTGGAATCAAATTACAACGGCACCTAAAGGCAATGAAGCCTATTTAGAAGCTTGCGGCCATGCCGCACTAGAAAGTGGCCATGATACGCCGCAACGACAATGGGCTTTGTATCAGCGCGCTTTGATTATTTTGTTAATTGTGTTGGCAGTGGCAGCTCTGGCAGTGTGGGCGCATCAGGACACACCCATGGTAATAATAAGCAGAGGGTAAATGAAAAAGAATTTAATCGATGTTGATCCTACAGAGACACAGGAGTGGGTAGATGCACTGGATTCCTTAATTCGTGAAGAAGGGGTTGAACGTGCCGATTACATTTTAACGCGGGTATTAGACAAAGCACGGCGTTTGGGCGTGAATGCACCCTTAACGACTACGGACTATATCAATACCATCGCAACAGAATACGAGGTTGCTTATCCAGGCGATCTAGCTCTGGAAGAGCGTATCGATGCTTTTATACGCTGGAATGCAATGGCCATGGTGGTGCGCGCTTCGCATAAGGCTCCGGGCGTGGACGGCCATATTTCAACTGTTGCTTCTTC
>JBIPMB010000031.1:0-16912 GCA_044369355.1 Gammaproteobacteria bacterium
AAGTGGGGTTGTTACATTTTTTTCGCAGTGTAGACGATGCTTCACATGGCGATTGCGTTTATATGCAGGGGCACTCGTCTCCAGGCATATATGCCTTTGCTTATTTGATGGGCTGTTTGTCGGCTAAACAACTAGACAATTTTCGTCAAGAAGTGGGTGGTGAAGGTATTTCTTCTTATCCTCATCCCTGGTTAATGCCGGATTTTTGGCAATTCCCAACGGTATCCATGGGATTAGGCCCTATACAAGCGATCTATCAAGCGCGATTTCTGAAATATTTGCAGAATCGCGGTTTGCAAGATACTTCCAGCCGTAAGGTATGGGTATTTTGCGGGGATGGTGAAATGGATGAACCCGAATCGGTAGGCGCATTGCATATTGCGCAAAAAGAACAGCTCGATAATCTTATTTTTGTGATCAACTGTAATTTGCAGCGTTTAGACGGTCCGGTGCGTGGCAATGGTAAGATTATCCAAGAATTAGAAAGCCATTTTCGCGGCGTAGGCTTTAATGTGATTAAAGTCATTTGGGGCAGCGAATGGGATGAGTTATTTGCTCGTGATACGGAAGGCTTATTGCGACACCGTATGATGGATATGGTCGACGGCGATTATCAATTATGCCAAGCTAAAGATGGCTCGGTGGTTAGAGAAGTATTGTTTGGTGGTGATCCACGTTTATTGGCTATGGTCGAGCATTTATCGGATGAAACACTTTTTGAAATGCGCTATGGCGGTTTGGATCGCAAAAAAGTTTATGCTGCATATAAACAAGCAGTGGACGCAAACAATGGTCGGGCTACAGTTATCTTGGCTAAAAGCGTTAAAGGCTACGGCTTAGGTCCAGTGGGTCAAGCACAGAATACGGCGCACAACCAGAAAAAATTAGCTTTAGAAGATGTGACCTATATGCGCGATCGTTTTAAGATCCCATTGCAAGACAAAGAACTAGCAGAAGTGCCTTATATGCAATTTGCTAAAGGTTCCACAGAATTAAACTATTTGCAGCAGCAACGTAAAACACTAGGCGGTGATTTTCCTAAACGCAAACAAACAGAAGGCAGCTTAACATTGCCCGAATCAGCGTTGTGGGAACCGCATTGGCAGGGGAGTCACGATAGAGAATATTCTACCACTATGGCTTTTGTGCGTATCTTAAGTAGTTTGTTAAAAGATAAAAGTCTCAAAGACAGAATTGTACCCATTGTTGCCGATGAGTCACGTACTTTTGGTATGGAAGGTTTGTTTCGTCAATTAGGTATTTATTCGATAGAAGGTCAATTGTATAAACCCGTCGATTCTGGCGAATTGATGTATTACAAAGAAGATACCAAAGGACAACTTTTAGAAGAAGGCTTGACAGAAGCGGGCGCTTTTTCTTCTTGGTTGGCAGCGGCTACATCTTACAATACTAATCAATTGGCTATGTTGCCTTTTTATATTTATTATTCGATGTTTGGTTTTCAGCGCATTGGCGATTTGGCCTGGGCTGCGGGCGATCAAAAAGCGCGTGGTTTTTTAATAGGCGCTACCGCGGGCCGTACAACCTTGTCCGGTGAAGGCTTACAACACGAAGATGGCCATAGTCATGTCATGGCAGGCTTAATACCGAATTGCATCAGTTATGATCCTACTTTTCATTATGAATTAGCTGTCATTATTGAAGAGGGGCTGCATCGTATGTATGGCTTAAAGGAAGATGTTTATTATTACATCACGGTGATGAATGAAAACTATCTGCATCCCGCTATGCCTGAAGGCTCACGCGAGGGCATTATACGGGGTTTGTATTGTTTGGAAAAAATAGAAGCAACACAAAAGCCTACAGTGCAGTTATTAGGCTCTGGCACTATTCTGCGTGAAGTGATTGCGGCTAAAGCGTTATTGCAAAACTATGGTGTAGAAGCGCAGGTGTGGAGTGCCCCCAGTTTTAATGAATTGTATAGAGAAGCTTGGGCTATAGAACGCGATAATCGTTTGCATCCTGAAGCAACGGCTAAAGTACCTTATGTCACGCAATGTTTAGCGCCTACTAAAGGCCCCATTTTAGCAGCAACGGATTATGTGCGTGCTTATGCTGAACCCATACGCGCTTATTTGGGCGATCGCTCTTATACAGTATTGGGTACAGATGGCTTTGGTCGCAGCGATACGAGACGTGCCTTACGTCAGTTCTTTGAAGTTGATAGCAATGCGATTGCCTATGCGAGCTTAAAAGCATTGTATGATGAAAAAGCAATTGAACTTACAGTGCTACAAAAAGCGATGAAAGATCTAGGAATTAATCCCAATAAAGAAAATCCTGTAAAGTGTTAAGAGGTTTATAGATGTCAAACGTAATAGAAGTAAAAGTTCCGGACATTGGACAGAGTGAGGCGGTTGATGTCATTGAAGTATTAGTCAAGGCAGGCGATACAATCGCTGTAGACGATCCGATCGTCACTTTAGAATCCGATAAAGCTAGTATGGATGTGCCCAGCCCTTATGCGGGTGTGGTAGAAAGCGTTAGTGTTAAAGTAGACGATAAGGTTACTGAAGGCAGTGTTATTTTATTGTTAAAAACTGAAGCCAGCGTAGAAAAGCCCGGAAAAGAAGAAAAAGTTGCTGATAAAAAAGAAACGGGCGTGAAAGCAGCACCTGTAGCTGCTGCGGTTAAAGAAACGGCGCAACCCACTATTGCCGATAATCTGCATGCAGGTCCTGCGGTTAGACGATTGGCGCGCGAGTTGGATTTAGATTTAAGACAAATTCCAGCAACTGGGCCTAAGGGTCGTATTTCAAAAGAAGATGTCAAAGCATATGTGCAATCACGTATGCAAGGCGGCGGTGGCGGTTTTGCATTTCCTCCCGCGCCACAAATTGATTTTGCTCAATTTGGTTCTATTACCATAGAGCCTTTATCCAAGATTAAAAAATTGTCAGGTGCAAATTTACACCGCAATTGGGTCACTATTCCGCATGTGACTCAATTCGACGAAGCCGACATTACGAATTTAGAAATCTTTAGGGCCGAGCATAAAGCTGAAGTGGAAAAACAAGGCTTTAAGTTAACGCCTTTGGTGTTTATCATGAAAGCCGTTGCGGCGACTTTGAAAAAGATGCCGCAGTTTAATGCTTCTTTGTCGGCTGATGGCGCCTCTATTGTATTGAAACAATATATACATTTGGGTGTGGCGGTAGATACACCGAATGGTTTAGTAGTGCCAGTAGTGCGCGATGTAGACAAAAAGTCCGTGTTGGAATTGGCAGCGGAATTGGCTAGCATCAGTGAACGCGCACGGAATAAAGCTTTAAAAACGCCCGAATTGCAAGGCAGTTCATTCAGCATTTCTAGTTTGGGTGGCATAGGTGGTACGGCTTTTACACCTATCATCAATGCCCCTGATGTGGCGATTTTAGGTGTGTCTAAGTCCAGCTATAAACCGGTATACGATAAAGGTAGTTTTGTGCCACGTTTAATGTTGCCTTTGTCTTTATCTTATGATCACCGCGTGATTGATGGCGCCGATGGTGCGCGCTTTTGTAAGCAATTGGTGGAATATATCGAAGGTGTTCCGCTTAGCTTCTAATATACTCTTCGCATTTGATTTTTAGGGGGTGTTGCCTACGCCCATCTCGCACCAGTTATGTAGAGTACTACACTCCTGGTGGTCGAGAGCTTGGCGCCTACCCTAAAAACCAACTGCTGGAGTATATAAATGATGTATGGTAAGTACGAGGATCTTCTGCAATGGGTGGCTCGCGAGCCACTCATCTTTTAATATAAATTGGAGACAGCAATGAGTACAGAAAATAAATTATATTTTCCTTTGGTCGTTATTGGTAGTGGTCCTGGCGGTTACACCGCGGCATTCAGAGCCGCCGATCTGGGTTTAAAAGTATTATTAATAGAAAAATATGCAACGATAGGGGGTGTATGCTTAAACGTAGGTTGTATTCCTTCTAAAGCTTTATTGCATAGTGCCAAAGTTATAGACGAAGCGCACGATATTAAATCCTGGGGTATAGAATTTTCTGCACCCAAAGTGAATACGCAAGCCTTGAAAGCAGCTAAGGATAAAGTCGTAGGTCGTTTAACCGGTGGTTTAAAAATGTTGGCCAAACAACGCAATGTGACGATTCTGCAAGGTGTGGCACAATTTGAAAACGATACAACGATCACCGTTACCACTGCAGAAGGCAAGCAAACGGTGCAATTTGATGATGTGATTATCGCTGCGGGTTCTAGACCGGTAAAACTGCCTTTCTTGCCAGACGACCCACGTATCATCGATTCAACTGGTGCTTTGGAATTAGCTAAAGTCGATGGCAATATGTTAGTGATAGGCGGCGGTATCATCGGCTTGGAAATGGCTACAGTCTATAGAGCCTTGGGTTGTAAGATCACCGTGGTGGAATTAATGGATGGTTTAATGCCGGGTGCAGATAGGGACTTGATCAAACCTTTCCATAAATTTGTTGCGAAGCAATATGAACAAATTCTATTGAAAACAAAAGTCACAAAAGTAGACGCTAAAAAAGATGGTTTATGGGTGACGTTCGAAGGCGAAGGCGCGCCTAGTGAGCCACAACGCTTTGATCAAATTTTATCGGCAGTAGGTCGACGATCTAATAGCGATCGTTTAGGCTTAGACAAAACCACTATTAAAGTGAATGAACGCGGCTTTATAGACGTAGATACACAACTGAAAACCAATGTTGCTCATATCTACGCTATAGGCGATATCGTTGGTCAACCTATGTTGGCACACAAAGCGGTTGCCGAAGCGCGTGTGGCAGCAGAAGTGATTTCTGGTTTAAAACATTATTTTACACCAACCTGTATTCCTTCAGTGGCTTATACTGATCCCGAAGTGGCCTGGACAGGCGTGACCGAAGAACAAGCCAAAGCACAGGGTTTGAATTATGGTACCGCTACTTTCCCCTGGATGGCCAGCGGTCGTGCTTTGAGTATGGCGCGTGATGAAGGCTTAACTAAATTGATTGTCGATAATGACAATCATAAAGTCATTGGTGCCGGTATTGTAGGGCCTAATGCGGGCGAATTGATCAGCGAATTATGTTTGGCTATAGAGATGGGCGCCGACGTGGAAGATATCGCTTTAACCATACATCCGCATCCGACCTTGTCTGAAAGTGTAGCAATGGCAGCAGAAATTTTTGAAGGCACAGTGACCGATTTGTATATGCCGAAGAAGAAGAAAGCAGAAGGGTAAGTTTGCGCTATGTTATCTATAGCACCAATGATGGACTATACCGATAGGCACTATCGTTATTTGATGCGCTTATTGTGTCCCCGAGTATTGCTGTATACGGAAATGGTAACGGCGATGGCATTGGCGCATGGCGATGTAGAGCGCTTACTTGCTTTCGATAAGGCGGAACATCCGCTGGTGTTGCAATTAGGTGGTTCCGATCCACTGTTATTAGCAAAAGCAACACGCATAGCCGCCGAATACGGTTACGATGCGGTGAATTTGAATGTAGGCTGCCCTAGTCCTAGAGTG
This sequence comes from Gammaproteobacteria bacterium, assembly GCA_044369355.1. Classification (GTDB taxonomy): domain Bacteria; phylum Pseudomonadota; class Gammaproteobacteria; order UBA1113; family UBA1113; genus VFKP01. The sequence continues at coordinate 5,507 of JBIPMB010000031.1, forward strand.
CAAGAAGGGCGCTTTGGCGCTTGTTTAATGGCGGAGCCAGACTTAGTAGTAGAGTGCATTCAAGCCATGCAAGAAGCGAGCACTTTACCCGTTACCGTTAAAACACGTTTAGGCATAGGCCGCGCCGAGGTAGCCGAATTACTGTATCCTCTGATTGAAAAGCTGGCAGCAGCTAAAGTGAATACCTTCGTTATACATGCGCGTAATGCTTGGTTAGAAGGCTTAAGCCCCAAAGAAAATCGCACGGTGCCGCCTTTAAACTACGACGCGGTATATCAACTGCAACGAGACTTTCCCGAATTATCTTTTGTGTTGAATGGTGGCGTGCAAAACTTGGAAGACATAGTCCGTTTGGCGCCACAGTTTAGTGGTGTGATGATAGGGCGTGCGGCCTATCATGATCCCTATCTTATTGCTAAAGCTGAACGCATCTTATATCCAACAGATATTCCCTTACCGAATCGTTCCGAAGTTGTGCGCCATTATTATCATTATGCCAGTGAACAGTTGGCTAACGGTTCGCGTCTTTATCCTTTGCTAAAACCTTTGTTGGGCTTATTTTTAGGGGAGCCTAAAGGCCGCCTATGGCGGCGGCTATTAAGCGGCGTGGGGCAGGATAATCCAAAAATCATTTTGCAGGCTTTGGAAGAAGTGATGAGTTCCTAGAGCTTATACGCTTAGTTTAGCAGTATGAGCAGAGGCGTCTTTATGAAGAAACCGAAATGGGGTAGAGAAAAAGCGATGTTTATTTACTGATTCTTGTTTAGATGAAGCGCCTACTTCTTTAGAAGTTAAATCCATTATATAGTCTGGATGTATCTCATATTCAGGCTGTTCTAATATCGATTCTAGTAAACGAAGTTGTTTTTGATGCTCTAATTGTTTCAATTCGGTTTCGTCGGTCTCAATGTAGTGGCTTTGTCTTATATCGCATAGACATCCTTCTAGTTTATATTTTAATTCCTGTAGCGATATTCTGTCGTGTGGATTACAGGCCTGCATTTCCCATAGTGCATTTATAATTGTCTGTGATGTGGAGTTTTCACGTATACATCCGGAATAAGTATTGAAGTTTTTGGTGATTTCATATTCTATAAAGGAGGCCTCATCCTTAGTGATATTTCCTTGTTCGTCTTTTTCAGGACGCATACCAGAAAAAATAGGCAATAATAAATCATTTGCTATCGAATATATATCGGATTGTACCGACATTTCAGAGCCATTGGATGCTATTATTTCTGGTGCGGCAGTTGATTTTGTATAATAAGGGGCGATATCAATACCGGTGGCTCGCAGTGTCTTTAGGTCGATTAAGAAATTTTCAGCTTTGACGTCTGCATGTAATACACCTTTGTCATGTAATTCTATATAAAAGTTAACAATCTGAATGGCAAGGTATATTCTCTGTTCTGGTGTTAAAGCATTTTCTGTGAATGCGCCTTCCGCTATTAAGCTATCCAGTCTAACGCCAGGTACGTTTGACATCAGAAGCATGATTTCATAGACGGTTTTCCCTTTTTTCTTTTTAAGTTGTGGAATAATGGTCATTCTAGTTGAGAAGACTGTGTTGTCATTCAAGGTTTCTTTTTGAATGCGATCGTATTCTTCTTTTTTCTGTATATCAGCCATATTTCTTAAAATAGAGCCACTGTCTTTTATTATTTTAACTTTGAGTTCAGTATCTTTATCAATTGTACCATCGCGTTTAATCGGATATGCGGGATAAACTGTTCCTATGTCACCATTTAGCGGTGTTTTTTTTGAGGGTCGATGAATGGCAATAATGGAGTGATTGCCAAATCGAACAATTTGCATATCTTTCAAAGAATCCTTAGAATTGTGTAGACGGATATACTTAAGTAGCGCTTTATTTTGCTTGATAGAGGCTTTTTTTTGTTGTTCTGTTTCTTCAACCGATGGGAAAGGCATAATGAAAGACCCTCTTTTTTCTATACTGAACGCTCAATGTAAATATTTAACACTAAAATAAAAACATTGATTAACGCACTGATTATAAAGACTTTTCTTTAGTTATGCAATCATATTATGTATTTATAGAAGAATGAGTATATTAATGTAAGCTGTTGATTTTTAAAAATTTTAAAAAAGCTGAATAATGCTTATTTCTTTATAGTTAATATTTCCTTAAGATTTTTAGTGTAAAATATGTGTACAATAACCAAGTTGAGAAATAATTTACTAATTATATAAGGGGAAGGTAAAAATGGCTGCTAATGAAAATATTCTTGAAAGATTTCAACAACATATTAATAGAAGGATTAGTAGAGTCCGATCTAATGAGGCATGTAATGTTACAGTCATATTTCTTGATAATGAGGCTCCTTTAAGTGAAGCTGAGCAAAGTGGTGCACAAAAAGAAAATACACCTATCTTTATAAAAAGACCGAGTGGCTGGAGCATATATGGCAATGTTGGCGGGGAATGGGGCGAAAGGGTATTGGATAATTTAACTGCTGCAGAGAAGCTCGCGTTAAGTAGAGAACCATTCAATTCTGAACAAAGCAATAAAATAAGTATAAATGCAATTTCTTTCCCTCCTCAATTAAAACCTCGATTAAGCCAATGCCATACTTATTCAAATAAGATAAGTGGTCATGATATGGAAGCTTTTCTTGACAGAGTTCTTAATGATCTGGAAACTAAAGGCCAAGATGATGAGCTTAGATTGATGAATCAAATGATCGAAAGCAGGGTAACGTCTCTTATTGCTAAAATAAAAGATATTGCTCTAGATACTGGATTATCATTAGAAGATAGATGTGGGTTAATGTATGACCTATATAAGGGCTATCAAAATGAGTTACGACAACCTATTGAAGCGCTTTTATATCCTAATGAGGGACCTTCAATCGAACAATTGGAAATTGATGTACAAGGAGAACCGTATAAAACTCTTGGTGACTATATTAGGGGGAAAGTGGGGCAGGATGCTGCAAATTTTAATGATTCTTTTATTCGTGAAAGATTAGTGGCCAGTTATCTTAAAATGTGTATGTTTTATGTTAATGCACAGATAACACCAGCACTGCAGCAACAATCTTCCTTAGAATTGCAACTACTGCAACGTGCTCTTTTTGAAGCCGGAAATCCCATAGATAAAGATACGTTCTTAGAACATATGCATCACCATAAATCAAAATTAGAAGAACAATTCAAGGCAACAGAAGAATCACCGTCACGGCAATTGAAACAACCTATGAAACAATCTACTAATCAGATGGAGCCTCAAAAAGAAAGTAAAGGTAAAGAAGAAGATAAAAGTAAAAAAAGTGGTTTTGGATTTTTGAGTTTTTTTAGCAAGAAACCTACTTTTAGTACCGCCAAGAAACCTGCTTCTGAACCCGTTCAACATCGAAGTGATATAACCAAAATACAGTCAGCATCTTCTTCGAGCTCGAGCGTGCCTATGCAACCTGCCGTGATATCACAGCATTCTGCAAGTATATTATCGAGTAATAGTGAATTAAGCTTTATGCCAGTGCCAGTGATCTCATCTCCAAAACCACTTGGGCAGCATCGTTCGCCAGCGATAAGTTTGCCAGCTAATCCCTCAGGAGCATCTCCATCACACCCTTATGTGAGCGGGGGAGACGTGAATGTGAAGAGTGAAGATAAAGATAGTGTGGATACAGGTTCTACTGTTTCTGAAAACGAGTACCTATCTAATATGAAACCAAAAGGAATGTAATGTATTGTAGGGGTGAGATTTGATGGGCCTGATATATTTTACTGTATTCGGGCCATTCAAATATTATTCTCACCCCTATTGATACTAAATGTTTTAATAAGGCTTAATAATCACTCGCGTACCTACATTCACAAACTGTGTATTTAACCATTTCGCATCTTCAGTCACCAGACGTACGCAACCGTGGCTGGCATTGTACCCAGGAACGTCATTCGAACCATGCAAAGCGTAGCCACCATGGAAAAACATACAATAAGGCATGGGGGCACCACCCTTGCCGAGTGGGAATTTCGAAGACTTACAACCTGCACCTTTTTTAGTGTAGATCTGGAATGTCCCTATAGGCGAGTGACAGCGACGTTTTAGATCCGGGCAATAATTTTTTCCTGCCGAAACCGGGCCCCAATGTACTAAATTACCATTGCTATCATAAGCACCAAAGGCTAGTTTATTAGGATCCACGATAATGGTTTTACGGCCGGGCGAGGCAATTGTTGCCGGAAATGGAGAAATATTGAGTAAATCAGTATGAGATAAATTAACTGGGACGGCAAGGCGCATACCGCTATACAAGGAATTACCTGTGCGGTTCAAGCGTTGTACGACTTCGCGATCATAGCTATTTGGAAATAAAGAAGTCCAACTTTGACCACGTTTCACGGTAATACAGGTATAGCCTGGATCGTTACACAGTTTTGTACCGTACCGTTGACTGGATGCCGCTACAGGCTGCGTCCACAATAGTAAGGCTGTGCTGACTATCAGACTACCTACGACCTTGGCAGCGCTACGGCGCCAAGTCAGAAAATGTGTGTTGTTATTGTTCATAATTTACCTCTCAACTTCAACTATAGTATAAAAAAAAGACAAAACAAGTGGTTTGAGGGCGTGCAGACAAAAATGACAAAGAAAGTAGTGAAAATATATAGCATTTTATCGACCGATAGGTAATTAGTTGTGGCTTTGAAGCGCGCTGCTATTGGCATTTTCCTGCGCATTTCGTTATAATGCCGCCCTTGTAGTACTTTTTTAATTTAGAGGAAAACCATGTCTGTAGAAAAAACATTATCTATTATCAAGCCAGATGCCGTGCGTAAAAACGTTATCGGACAAATTTTGTCCAAATTTGAGGCTAATGGCCTAAAAGTTGCGGCCATGAAGATGAAGCATTTGACCAAGGCCGAGGCTGAAGCCTTTTACGCTGAGCACAAAGAACGTGGCTTTTTTGGTGATTTAGTGCGTTTTATGGTTTCCGGTCCAGTGGTAGTATTAGTGTTGGCTGGCCCCAATGCTATTCTAAAGAATCGTGAATTGATGGGTGCAACCGATCCTAAAAAAGCAGAGCCAGGTACGATTCGTGCCGATTTTGCTGATAGTATAGATGAAAATGCCGTACATGGTTCAGATTCCGCAACTGCAGCAACGAGAGAAATCGCTTTCTTTTTTGATGCAGCAGAAGTAGCGCATTAAATTAAAATCATGGGTAATTATGCTCTTATCTACAAGCACCGCAAAGCACAGATTGGGATGCAGGTTGCCTGTAATTTAGAGTTGAAAAAGCGGAGTTTATATGGGCATAAATGAGCATTTTTCAGCGAAAAATTACGGGCAAGATGCGCCCAATATGGGCTTTTCTTGAAAAAGAGGACTAAGTTACCATGACTGCAAAGATTAACTTACTGGATCTAGACCGTGCCGCGATGGAGGCTTTTTTTGTAACACAAAACGAGCCTTCTTATCGTGCGCATCAGTTATTACAATGGGTACATCAATATGGTGTAACCGACTTTGATGCTATGTCTAATCTCAGTAAGAAATTACGGCAAAAGTTAGCTGAGGTTTCTGAAATTAAGCAGTTAACCCCAGCGCTTGATCAAGTCGCTAAAGACGGTACGCACAAATGGTTATTGCGCTTGGAAGACGGTAATTGCATCGAAACGGTGTACATACCGGAGAAAACGCGCGGTACTTTGTGCGTGTCATCGCAAGTAGGCTGTATGTTGAATTGCACTTTTTGCTCTACAGCAACGCAGGGCTTTTCGCGTAATTTGACGGTAGGGGAGATCATCGGCCAAGTTTTTTTTGCCGTGCGTGCTTTGTCTACTGATAGTGGGCATCACGATAGGATGATCACCAATGTGGTGATGATGGGCATGGGCGAACCTTTGCTGAATTTCGATAATGTTGTTTCCGCGATGTCTTTGATGATGGATGATTTAGCCTATGGTTTGGCTAAACGACGCGTGACTTTAAGCACTTCTGGTGTAGTGCCACAAATGATCGAGTTAGCGCAAGTCAGCGATGTAGCGCTGGCAGTTTCATTGCATGCACCTAACGATGAATTGCGCAATGAATTGGTGCCCATCAATCGTAAATATCCTTTAGCTCAATTAATGAAAGCCTGTAAAGAACATTTTCCAGAAGATTCTAAGCGTAAAGTGACGTTTGAATATGTGATGTTAAAAGATGTGAATGATACACCACAATGCGCGAAACAATTAATACGTTTGTTAGAAGGCATACCGGCCAAAGTGAATTTAATTCCTTTCAATCCTTTTCCTAAAACAAGCTACGTTTGCTCCGACGAAGACACCATTCGTCGCTTTCAAGAAATAGTGATGCGTTCTGGTTTACAAACCATGGTGCGTAAAACTCGCGGCGAAGACATAGACGGTGCATGCGGACAATTAGTCGGCGACTTCAGCGACCGAACTCGACGTAAGGAAAGATTCTTGCGCGACAAGGTTGTTGTGGAGTCATAGATTCAGCTCCTGTGCCACACCTTTTAGAAAACGATTGATACGTTCTTGTTATTAGGTGCAATGAATGAGTTTCCTCATATTTGACATAATCAACTTTAATCGCTATTATTATATTATAATCATTTTGATTGGAGAACTTAAATGGCAGAATCCCTAACCCGCGTATTAACAACGCATGTTCCAACCACGCTTGCGGAAGAAGTGGATAAAGTTGCTGCGCGTATTGAGCGTTCACGTGGTTGGATTGTCAAACAAGCTTTAATGGCTTGGTTAGAACAAGAAGAAGAGCGAAACCGATTAACTTATGAGGCCTTAGCCGATGTGGATGCGGGGCGTGTCATTGATCATGCAGCGGTGCGTGCTTGGGCGGATAGTTTGACGACTGATAATCCATTACCAGTGCCACATAAATGAATTTAAGATGGACAACCAAAGCTTTAGGCGATTTAGCGCGGCTATATGAGTTTTTGGCGGTGGTTAATCAGCCCGCGGCAGCGCGAGTTGTGCAGACCTTAACGGTGGCATCGGAAATGCTACAACAAAACCCATATATAGGTGGGCGTTTATGTCAATTTGAAACACGTGAAGTGCGGCGTTTGGTTATAGGTGCATATGAAGTACGTTATGAAATTTTAGGCGATACGCTTCATATATTACGATTATGGCATACGCGCGAGTCCCGTTGAATTAAAGCTTTTTGAAGTTCTTTTTTTATATCTGAAAATTTTATTGTGGTCATTACTTTTCCTCGTTAGTTAAATGTTTTAAATTGTGTGCTGATGGTAGGTAGTTCTCTGCGCTCACTACTGTATTACCTGTTTTGCTTTCAAGTTCTAACCGTGCTTTTTTAGCAATATTGCCACCCGTTTTACTGGCAACTGTATTTTCCGTCATGCCGGTAGCATTTATGGATTGAGCAATTTGCCTAGTGGATAACTCTGCAAGGGCTGTAAAAATAAGTTCGGCTTCACTCATGTGGTCACGTAGATTTTCCGACTTCAAGCCCTTCGATTTTTTATGTTCTTGAATACTAATTCCAGTCCATTCTTCATGGATGATATTTGTGAGTATGGCAAATTCATCCGGCTGTTGTACCCCATGCTCTTTCCAATAGTCAGTTAATTTATTACGAGTTTCTTGTCCTGTCATACGCTGCTGGATCCATTTTTCACTGTAGCCGTGTTTTTGCCAGGTTTCTCTGGCCCTATCAAGAGATCTCGCGGGATCTGCCATTTCTTGCATACGTTCATAACCCGCTTTAGCGAGCCAAAGTTTGATAGGCTCAGCTTTTGGACTGGGTATAGATTGAACAAGGCGTAGCAGAGTCTCGGCATTTGCGATATCAGTAAGGTATTTTTTACCGTCACTGGCCTCTAATTTCAGTCGGTTACATTTTGTAACCGACTCACTACCTTCTTTTTTAAGTCTATTTTTCAACACCTTCCAATAATTCCTGGCGGCCTGATAATCAGATTGTTGGGTTAAAACTTGAACAATATCAACCACTGAGAAAAACCAAGTTGCAGTTTCCTCGTCATATATTTGTCGGATTTTATGTTCTTCAAAGATAGCCAAATCATTTTTCATACTAGTTCTCTTAAGTGTTTTTTTACTTACTTCCAAGCGTTATATTGTTTATAAATCTTCGCAGGATGCTGCGAAAATCTATTTCATGCTAGAATTGATGATTTATTAAAATGGGCTAGCCAAGAGCAAGTTATTTTAACAATATTTTATAACGGAATCAACTATTTATATAAATAAACATTAATGAGTTTAGATCTTATCCAAATGGTTACATTTTGTAACCGGTTGCCTGATTATACTCTTATTTTAGAACTAAACAGTGCCCGTAGAATAGAATCTAAAATATCATCCAGATATGTGCCCATATCTTCAGCTAAAAAGCGCAATACTCTATAACCATTTTCTCGCAGTAAAACATCTTTACGGCGATCGCGTCTATAAGCGGTTGCATCGGCTAGATGTTGCATATTTGACATAATCAATATTGTTATTCATATAGATACTTCTCAAGTTGTTCCACGCAATTTAAAAATAGTTTATCACTCCATAATCCAAGAGAAGCTTGTTCAATAGGTAGGATAAATTTTTCTATATCTTTGACGGCATCAGCCCACACTATATTTCTAATTTTATCTTTGAGGGTGGATATTAACCAGGGAACATCGACTAAAATGTCTTTTCCCTTCCAGGGCCCAGTTTGTTGTAAGGCATTCTGCAAAAGATCGATGTTAACGGTCACTTTATTTCTTGTATACCAGAGAAAGTCATACCAATCACGTCCTTTAGTATAGGGTCTACATAAAAGAGCATGCAGTTTGCCTGAAAAAGAGCTGGGGAGATCTTTAGCCATGATCTCAAATGGAAATGGGAAGTTGAGTAGTTTGCTTTCAGTCTGTGCCCCTAGAGGAGGATTACTGTCTAGCTCTAGTTTGATAAGGATTTTTTGGTGAGGCTGAGGTGCGGCATAGTCTAATAATAGTAACTTTCCTATAGCTTCATCTTTAATAAAAGCTTTCTTGATAATATTATCTACCTTTGAGCGGTCAAGCACTTCAAGCTGGTAGCCAAAAGTAGTTAATTCTTCAGCCAGATTTTCAAGATAAGGACTCAATTGGAATTCTGGATCTGGATTGAGTAATGCAAAATCTAGATCTTCAGAAAAACGTGGTAAACCATATAATATTCTTAATGCTGTGCCACCGTGAAATTCGGCCTGTGTAAAAAAATCGCTGCGAGATAGTGCCATGAGGATAATTTCTTGTGTGATTTCTTTAATGGCTTGTGCTTCTTCCAATGGATTTTGGCAATGGTATTGTTTTAACTGTTCTTGAATAATGGTAATGCTCATAGATTTAGCTCCTGTGCCACGCCTCTTAGGAAACGATTGATACGTTCTTGATGATAGAAAGATTGCAACTCAGATAATTCTTCTGGCGAAGGTCGGGGCAGATCCTCAGGCTCGATCCTTAAACTTTCAAAAAGAGGCTTAAGGCTGGTCCAATCTTTTTTATTGCAATAGACATAATCACAAATGGCCTTCCAAGGAGTCGCCATAAAAAAAACATAGGGGGGCTCTTCAATGCGTTCTACGCCTACAAAAAAGCGCTCTGCAGGTAGGCGATCGTAAGAGAATAAACCTAACGGTGTTTTAAATGTTTTTTTGCGGTGTATGCTGACACTGCAAATGGTATACACTGCTTCGGGGATTAAGCCATGATAAGAAAGCGCTGATTCCAGGCTGATATAGGAAGGGCCATAAATAAATTGAGCTAGCTCGAAGGGATGGGCTCTGCGAGGAGTCAGATATCCGCCCAAGAGATAAAGACCACGGCGAATTTGAATTAAAAGCCCTTTTTGCTGGGCGCGTTTAACCTGTGAAAAGCGCTGATCCGCGCTTTTTGGGAGGAATAGGCGCAACTGGCTGCTCCTTACATAAGGAGAACCTAGGTTGCGAAGTTTTTGTTCAAGTATACTGCTCATACAGCTATTATAGCACAAAACTGTCAAAAAATGACAGTTTTGAGCAAATTATTAAGGTGATTAATTGGAACATGTGATCCAATCGCGGTGAAAAGGGGCCAACTTGACAATTTATACTGAAACCGATATATTTTCTATAATGAAAAAGTTGCACTTTTGAGGTAATTCTTTACATCTCAGCATGATCTTGACTTAGCGAAAAAACGATATTTAGAGATAAATGAAAGAGGTCCAAAATGAGTAAAATAAAAACATACGATAGCGTATGGGATGCTATCGCCGATACGCCAATAGAAGCAGCTAATATGCGTGCTAAAGCGGAATTAATGCGCCATATAGTTTCTTTCATCAAAAAACAAAAATGGACACAAAGCAATGCCGCTGCTCAATGTGGGGTAACTCAACCGAGGATAAACGATTTGCTGCGTGGCCGTATTTCTAATTTCTCTCTGGATGCTTTAGTCAATATTGCTACATCATTAGGGCTGCGTATACATATTGATGTTGAGGCTGCATAAAATCAACCAGTATAATCATTGATTTCTAATTTCAGTATAAGGAATAAACCATGCATACAGTATTGATCACTGGCGCCAATAGAGGCTTGGGCTTAGAGATGACGAAGCAATATTCCGCGGATGGCTGGCAGGTGATTGCTTGCTGTAGGGATCCAGAAAAAGCGGATGCATTACGCAAATTGAGCAGTGACATTAAAATTCTGAAACTGGATGTGAGCGATACGAATAGTATCAAAGATTTGATCCATCATGTGAGCAATCAACCCATCGATATTTTGTTAAACAATGCGGGGGTTTTGCCGGAAGATCAAGCTTTCGGTACGATTGAAGCTGAATTGTTAATCGATACCTTTAAGATAAATACAGTGGCGCCGTTTATTTTAGCCGAAGGATTATTTAAAAATATTGCGGCTAGTAGCCTTAAGGTCATAGCGAATATGAGCAGTGTTATGGGCTCAATCGATCAAAATAGCTCTGGTGGCAATTATGCTTATCGCAGTACCAAAGCAGCTTTGAATGCCATAACCAAAAGTATGGCTATTGATTTAAAGCCTCATGGTATTAAAGTGGTGACTCTGCATCCAGGCTGGGTGCAAACCGATATGGGCGGACCCAATGCCTCATTGACACCCGCAGATAGTGTTAACAGCATTAGAAAGCTTTTAGCCAAATTAAGCCCAGCTGATAGTGGTGCTTTTATGCGGTATGATGGTAGCAAACTAACGTGGTAGCTGTATAACACATTGATATTTATATAAATTATAAGAGTTTTAATAATGTAGATCCAGCAATTCTCGGCGAAAAAAGATAAGCTTCTAACTCATTGAAATCGATATAATTTCACTGGTAATGGAAAATATTTTTTCGTACAATATCCCTTATTAAGTCATATAAATTGACTATTTTTGAC
>JBIPMB010000016.1:0-22195 GCA_044369355.1 Gammaproteobacteria bacterium
CGTGTATAGGGCGCTGGTCTTAGGCCGAATATGGACTAAAAAAGCTTGTATATCATACCAATGCCATAAATTTTCACTGCATGGCGTGGCCTTATGTGTCATCAACTCTTGCCATAAATTGATTATTGCAGGCAGACTTGCCGTACAGATAAAACGTTCCACATCGCCAGGAACACGATGCACATATAATTCTTCATGAAAGCATTGCTGCTGTTCGATGGGAGGTTCTAAACCCAGAGATAATCGTAAAGCTTTAGTGCTGTCTGTGCCTACAATGCCTATGCTGATTAGATCCGGAGAAGCCAATTCAATGGTTACCTTAGAGAATTTGGCATATTGTTGTAACGCTTTTTGTAATATGGGTGCAGATAGGCCGGGTAAGTGTAAATAATAAGCCTCATCGCGCAGATAAATAGTGAAAGTAGCAATGACTTGTCCTTGGCGGTTGCAGTGCGCAGCAAAATGTCCTCGTTGTGGAGTAACTGACTCCATATCACACGTTAATTGTCCCTGTAGAAACTTTTTGCTGTCTGCACCGGATACCTTTAACCATGCCCAGTTCAATAAAGGGCAGAGTAGTAGATGAGTAGCGCTTTCTTGCTGCGCAGTCAGTGTGGGTACAAAGCAATATTCTTCCTCTTCTAGGCGAAGCGTGCCATAGCTAGATAAAAATTTTATAAAGTCTGAATTAAATTGCATTGTATTTTAAGCTAATTACGGTTAATATTGATTACAATATTATCAGGAATACACAGATAAAGGCAAGAGATGACACTTAATGTACAAGAAAAAGCCAAATTATATTGGGCCTGCAGACGCGGCATGTTGGAGCTGGATTTGCTGTTGTTGCCGTTTTTAGATCAGTGCTATGACCACTTGAGCGATGAAGAAAAACCTGTTTTTATACAAATGTTAAGCCTGGAAGATCCTACCTTATATCAGTGGTTTATTGCCAGACTAGAACCTGAAGATCTTGCTATGCGCGCCCTGGTGGAGAAAATCATTGCACACGCTCGCCGTTCGGCCCTCTAAAAGACTTATCTTATTGTATGGTTTGCTGTATAGCCTAAGTTTGATATTAATTATTCTCTACGGCAAAAGCTGGCCGGGGTTTATTTTTTTGACCGTTATCATCAGCGTATCGTGCGCCGGGATAATGAGCCTTTATTCCTTATGTGCCTTAAAAACTTTAATTAGTCTACCTCAGGGAAAAATGGATTTGCAGTTTAGAAAGGATGTTCAAAGCTATGATCAGGTTACGGTTTGCCATCAAGGTCCTAAGCTCATTATTTTGCACTGTAAAAATCTTCAGCAACAACGTTATGTATTATGCCTTGCCGATGCTTTTTCTGCGGATGATTTTGGATTGCTGCAGCGCTTATTAAGGCTCCGAGCCGCGAACGTTAGTGAGCGGAAATAAAAAAGGTCGCAATTCTAAACCCATTACCAATGAAGATGCGAGAATGCGCGTAGGGGGGCAGGCCCCGTGCATACCCTAGATGGGCAACCACAGGGGGTTGCCTCTATGCACCGATTCGCATCTTCAAGTAAGACTGGTATATAATGCCTGCAAAATTTATTTGCGGGCACGGAAGTCATGAAAAGATCTACAATACAAGCTATACACAATCGTAGAAAAACAATCGATCAAAATTCTCAAACGCTTGCAGGTATGCTTGAAGCAACCATTCACACTGGCTTTCATGATCCCCATAAATTCGTTTATGAAATTTTACAGAATGCAGATGATGCCAATGCAAAAATAATAAGCTTTTCTCTTGGTGAAGATTACTTATTGGTTAGTTATGATGGAGCACCTTTTGAAGAATGCGATGTTGAAAGGATTTGCGATGTAAGCACGCATGACAGTGCTGAACAAGCCAGCAAGGTTTATAATTTAAACAAAGTTGGCTACAAAGGCATAGGCTTTAAGTCGGTATTTTGTGTTTCTGAGAGTGTAATGGTTATATCCAATGGCTATCAATTTCTTTTTGATAAAGAGTACTGGGAAAAAGAACAAGGCTTTAAGCACCCCTGGCAAATTATACCCATTCCTATGGATGACAATGAATTACCCTTGATTGAAAATATACGCAATTCTCAAGTTAATATTTTAATGCAAAAATTGATTGTTCCAGTTGCTAAAATAAAAGTTGAAATAGAAAAAATCTGTAGAGAGCATGAATCGATTTTATTTCTAGAAAATATTCAACAAGTTCGTTTTATTCATCAAGAAAGCCACCTATTTTTGAGCAAAGAAAATCCCCTGCAACGCAAAGCATGTATTATTCAAGAGATAGTTCATCGTGATGATTCTCTTGATCTTTCTGTGCATAGAAAGTGGTGTTGCTATAGCGAAAAAGCCGTTATTGTTCCAGACTCAGTAAGAGAACAATTAAGCGGACTAAGTACTGCAGAATGTCCTCAAAAAATAAAAAATGCAGATAAAGTCAAAATTGTTTTTGCTGCTGAAGTTGATATCAAAGAAACACAGCTGATCCCATCTGATAAAAGCAAACTATATTGCGCCTTACCTACAGCCGTGGTAAGTGGGTTGTACTATTTAGTCAATGCAAATTTTTTATTAAATCAAGATAGAACGCTTATATTAAATAATGCATGGAATGTTTTTTTATTAGCAAAAATAGGTTATTTACAATTTAAATGGGTTGCACATCTTGCTTCTGAACAAGGTTATGACACGAACACATTGCATTTAGTTAGTCCCAAAGAACAAGTTCTTTTAGAATACCCGATGATTGCAGCTAATTATGCAAAAGCTTTTAATCGAGCCATAAAAGAGGTAGCTTTTATTCCTTCCATTAATGGGATGTTGTTACGAGTAGAAGATTGTATTGTTGACACAACACATTTCTTTGATGAGTTTCACTGCCATATAAAAGATGTTGATTTACTAACTGAAAATCGAGAGTTGCGACTCATATCTCCCAGACTAGATAAAGAAAGTCGTGAAATATTACGAAGGGTTCTAGACAGTAAACCAGAGAACTTTTATACAATTGTTCACTTACTAGGCAAAATAGAACTCTATATCAAACAGGTTAAGGATGTTCAAAAACTATTGATTAATGTGGTACATTTCTTTATTCAGTTGCAAGAATGGAGCGATTCTGATAAAGCTATTTTAAGAAAAAAAGCTATTTTTCTTACAGAAAATGATACTTTCTGTTCAGCTGATAGTGGTTTTCTACCGCCGAAAGAAAGCTATAGAAAATATTCATCTATAAAAGCTACCTATAAGCTCAATATAATCGAAAACTTCTATATTACTTCTGCAGAAGTCCAAATTAGTGTGGAAAACACATTTCATTTGGGGCCATTCACACTAATTGATTTTGTCAAAAAATACATTTTGCCACGAATTGTTGCTGATGAAGAAATAGAAGATTCGTTTCTAAGAAAAAATACAGTTGACTTATTGGGCTTAATTTATGATGCATTCTATTTGAAGAAAAAAGCTTTCTCTAACGAAGAGCTTGATATATTAAGCCGGTTTCCTGTCATTTGCATGGAGGGAGATAAATTAATACGAATAGGAGATAGTTATATCTTTGATGAACAAAATAAAATTTCTAAAAAAATTATTCTTTCAGAAAAATATTACCAATCAGAAAGAGGAGATAAGCTTCCTCCACCAGATTGGAAAAATTTTCTACAAAAAATAGGCGTTAATTTAAATGTTGAGTTAGAGTGCCATGAAAAAATAGCCTTTGGCGTGGTGAAGAAAAAATTTAAAAGATATAGTGATTGCTTTGAAGATTATGTAGAGGATGTAGTCTCTAGAGATGTTCCAAAGCTTCCCGGACAAGGGGCAAAGTTTCATCCGTCTAATCCATCATTCAAAAGTGAACTGGAAGAAAAGCCAGATTTTGCTAAGTTTTTACATTTTGTATCTTTTGTATCGTTGCCTAGAATGCTAGGCTCTACAGAAAAAGCAGAACCCTATATTGATTTGCTTTGGTTAGCCATTGATAAACATTTTGAGCTGTTTTTTAATAAGAATTATTACTCCGCAGGTAGAAATAAAACGGAGCTAACAGAACATTTTTTGATCTACTGTGTAAAAAGATATTCTCTAGTGAGAGTTTATGATAGAGCTGGCGAGTATGATCGTACAACTAAATTGATCTACTCCCCAGCATTTATGGACGTTATAAAGTCTATATTACCTACCCCAGATCTGCCTGAAATGGTATCGTTCACTGAAGAGCAAGCAGAGCTTCTTGGATTTCGCCGTCTTCCTACTATGCAAGAATGTCTTCAATTGCTTGTGCGTAAGTTAGAACATCGATCATTTTGTGCTGAAGAAATAAGAAAGATTTACAAACTTATCATAGAAATTAACGATAAACTAACTGCGCTAGAGATGGAGGAGTGGAATAGAAGAAATAGGTTACCTACTTTATCTGGAGACTTAGAGTATGCGTCAAAACTTTCAGTTTTCAATGACGATGATCGGGCACCAGAGCCACGAAAACGATGGCTAAATGATTGTGGTCTAGGAAAAATAGATTTATCTAAACTAGCAGATAAGCTACATATAAACAAGTTTTCTAGTGAAGCTAATTATGATATGGTTATAGCTGAAATTTCAGCAGAAGATCAACAATTAATCAATGACGTAAAAGACAACATTTTTTTATGTTTGCCATGGCTGGTGTTAATTCAATATGATGGTCTTTTTTCAAGTGATGCCAAAGTTTTTATGAAAATGACCTTAGATAGCTTTTATAAGCTAACATTCATCCGTTGTGCTAAACCAATCGGGATTGCTGGACATCAAAAATATATTTATATTAGAGATGGAAATTTATATTTTTGCAAGTATCCTAAGCAAAAAAACATAGATCCTATTCGTCTAGGTGAATTGGCTAATGCCTTAGTCAATTTTTTAGGATTTTATCCAAAAGTAATCCCCACATTTAAAGATATGCTTCGAGGAGATCGATCTATGCAATCAGAAAATAGTGTGCTTGCTAGAGAGTTGTTAGAGCTTTGTACTGAATATAAAAAACAACATCCCATTATTTCACCTCAAGAGCCAGACTCAATTGATATGATAGAAAAATTCAAAAAACTTCAAGTCGAAGATGATAAACAAAAAGAAGAGGAGGATGGTAGTACAGATACTAAAGGGGAAAATAGCGATTTTGGCAAAGATAAAGAGGAAGATTCTAGAAGAGATACTAAAGAAGAAAGTAGTGATTCAGATAAAGATATCGATTGGGTTTTCAGGGATGCTTTTACAGAAACAGGAAACACTCCAAGACAACCGGAAATTCCCTTAACACCTATTTCAAGTACGGGAGGAAAAAAAGAACGTCGATCACCTGTAATAACCCCCGATCTCGCCAACAAACAAAACGTTAGCATCGACAGTGAGGAAAATAAACGTATAGGACGTCTTGGTGAACAACGAGTATACGATGAACTAAAAATGCATTATGTTAAAAAATATTGTGATCAGCACGAGGGCACAAGAATAGATGAGTCTGATGATCGAGATGACTATAATAAGAGAGGTTTTCATATCTCTGGTTTTGACAAAGAAAGTAAGCCCATTAGCATTGATGTGATCTGGTATAACAAGGATGTAGGCTTTTCAAAAGATCTAATGCGTGATCATGATATAAAGATCATTAAAAATGGAGTTGAACGTTATATTGAGGTAAAAGCAACTAAATCCACAGAAAGCAAAAGTATTACCTTAACGGGATCTGAATGGCGGCGTATGATCGATGCTAGAGATCGATATCGTATTTTTAGAGTTTATAATGTTGATAGTAGCAACTATTTTTTTCATAAAATAAAAAATCCAGCGGAACTTATTCGCGAGCAACAAGTTAAAGTTGAAGAAGTTAAATTTAGTTATAAGACAGGGGGCCAAGCAAGTTCTTATAGTTCGGAAAGCGGCAATAGTAGATTTTTTAAGATTGTTCCCAAATCACTCGAAGTTATAGAGCCAAAATCAGAAGTTAAAAAAATGGAAAAATAGTTCACATAACAATGGTTGCATGAGATAAAAAAAGTTGAAGGACTTGCTCAACATTTCTTCTAACCATTAGAATGATAGATTAGAAAGCATCTATACAAAGCCGATATGTAAATAAAAAATTACATTTTGTATCCACGTTTGGTATAGTTCTGCCGCTGCAAAAAGCATTAAAAGGAGTATGCCATGTATTCAGATTTCGATTCTTCAGGTCCAGAGGATTTTGTAAAAACAGTATTGAGTTGGTCTTTTGAGACGTTTGAAGAACCACTTTTTATCGCTGTAGAACAGCCACCACTTCCTAGTAGAGAAGGGAATATTACTCAATACTATCATAATTTTCTTCCGTTCATTTTAGAAGAATCTAGATCGATTATTGCCGAAGGTTTAGAAAAAGTATCTCTACTGGAACAAGCATCTAGAAAAAGTCAAAAAAAGAAAAAAACTTCACATCTTAACGAAGCAAAGCCATTTGATTTGGTTTTAAAAAAGAAGCCGCGTTTCCCACAAAATGAAGACAATCCGCTTTCAATGGTTTTTAGGGGGGCTATTCCAGAAAAGATTGAACATGGCAGGTCGATGAATGTATTACTGCTTAAAACAAAGAGAAATGCTGATTTCCCAGAAAAACAGTTTTTAGCTTTAGCTTCGGAGAACGGTAATTCTACAGAGTTGTTTTTAAAAATCATTTTAACATACTCAGATTTTGAGGATTATCATCCTTATTTTGAAGAAGGTGCTCGTTGGCATGCACATTATTTAGGCTCTCTCATCAGCGAAGAACGTATGTATGATGCTTGCCTTGTTGCTACGGATACGCCTTGTATAAGGCAAATTGCAAGAAGTCAAATCCCAGAGCCTCGTTTCGTTGCATCTCCTGCTGGATTAGCAGATCTAAATTTGTCTCAAAAAAGAGCAATCAGTGCTTTTATGAATGCGCGAGAACAAAGTACCCTGTTATTACAAGGGCCTCCTGGAACGGGTAAGACAACTACTTTGGTTAGTTTGTTGAAAGAAATCGCTGGGAGAAATAAACGAGTCTTGGTCAGTGCACATTCTAACAAAGGCGTTCAGGTGTTAGCCTCACGTGCGCTAAAAGATATTGCTGACGTTCCTATGATATTGGTGGGTGTAGAAGGAAAAATTCCGCCAGAGCTAAAACCCATATTTCTAAACCGATGGCATGATATTATTACAGAGCATTTATCGATCCATCGCAATGAACTTGAGCTGCTTGCAGAGGGAGAGTTTTCAGAGGTAAAAGTAGCCACACAGACTATATTGCTTAATATTGAGAATAATATTCAATCAGCGCTACAACAATTAAACAAGTTTGGTTTGATTCTGAGTAAGCTAACTACAATGACTGCTAGAACGACTCTTTTTAACTTAAGCGCTAATCCTTTCTGTACGGCTGATTTTGAGCGTTTAGAGCAACTTATCAATTCTGTTAGATTGCAACCGCACGCTAAAGAAAAATGGATGGTGTTATACGATGCATTGATTCTTTTTCAGGATAAATGGAGTAAAATAAAGAAGTATAATTTAGAAAAGTACTTACTGAACTATGCAAGGGTCGTTTTTGCCACTTTAATCACATCGGGTCGAGACAGTATGTTAAGCATGGACCCGATTGACTTTCTACTAGTCGATGAAGCGGCACAATCGGTAGAAGCCGCAACCTTAATTCCTATGCGCTATAAGCCTAAAAAAGTATTGTTGGTAGGCGATACCAAACAATTGCCAGCAACGGTTATCTCTAAAGCGTTGGATGATGCACCCAGAGACACAGAAGCGAAAAACTATAAATGGTCTATGATGTGGCGTTTGATTGAGGAAAATGATCAACCTAGTCTTATGTTAACCGAACAGTATCGTATGCATCCACATATTTGCCAGTGGCCATCTGGTCAATATTATGCAGATAGGCTCATTACCTCACCTAAGATTTTACCCATGAAACCATTGAGTAATATGGGCATCACCAGTAGACCTTATGCCATTTATCAAGTTTCTGGGCAAGATGTAAAAGATGATCTTTCCCATAGCATGTGTAATAAGGAAGAAGCGAATTATGTAGTCAACATCATAAGGCTTATACGCAGCGAATCTAGTGAAAGTAATATAGGTGTGATTACGCCCTATGTCGCGCAAAAAAGATTAATTAACGAGCACTTGAATAGAGATAGATATCTGCTCAAGTCCGTTGATGTTAATACCGTAGATGGTTTTCAGGGAGATGAACGCGATATTATCATCATTTCTTTTACGCGCACACACGTATCACAATTTTTAAAAGAATTTAGGCGCTTAAATGTAGCTATTACACGACCTAAATCCTGTTTAATCATACTGGGTTCCCCCAGCCTTTTATCCGGCGATATAAAACAAATGATCGAAGATGCTAGAATGCGTAATGTTCTTTATTCTGAACCCGAATTAAAAAGCATTCTAGCCAATAGAGTTGTTTCTGTTGCTAGTGGGGAAAGTAGTTCTTCTAGCATTGACCGACGCCTTTCTGCCTGGCGAGGGGATGCAGAAAGTCAATTCATTTATGCGCAGAGGCTAGAAGCTGTAGATAAGCCTATGGCTTTCATATGGTATAGACGCGCGGCTGAAAATGAACATGCTGCAGCACAACACCACATTAGTAAAGTGTATTTATTGGGTAATGCATTCACGGAAGAAGATACTTGGCTGGGTATTCTATGGCTGCAAAAATCAGCGCGCGGCCATTGTCCTCAGGCACAATATGATTTTGCAATGCTTTATTTAGAGGGTAAAGTCATTGCTAAAAACGTGGCTAATGCTCTTTATTGGGCTGAGCTTGCAGCTCAGAATGACTATATTTATGCTATTTTATTTCTAGCCAAATGTTACGAGGAAGGTGTAATCGTTGAGAAAGATGAAAATAAAGCTAAAAACTATTATAGAAAAGCAGCCAAGTTAGGCAATACCGATTCCATGCTAAAATTAGCTACACTGCTATCTAAAGGAACAAATGATAATAAAAGGGAAGCGATTAAATGGTATAGAAAGTTGGCTCAAGATGGATATTCTATTGCGTACTATCTTCTGGCAGAATTATTAAACCATGTATCAAATAATCAAGCAGAAGCCTTAACTTGGTATCTGCAAGCAGCTGATGAGGGCTATACTAAAGCACAGTTTGAGGTAGGGATGCGGCTGAAAGAAGGTCTTTATGGATGTAAGATTGATATACCTAAATCAATGGCTTATTTTAAATTGGCTGCGGTTTCTGGGCATATAGATGCACAATTCATATATGCCACTGCCTTGAAAGAGGGGAATGGCGTTGCTATTAATATGAAGGAAGCAGCTGTCTTCTTTAAAAAAGCAGCAGATAATGGCCATGTAGAGGCTCAATATCAATATGCACTATTAAAACAAAGAGATTCTAGATATGAAGCCTATGTATATTATAAAAAGGCCGCTAAAGAAAATCATAATTTAGCACAATATGCGTGTATATTGTATCAAATTAAGTTTAATTGTGATTTGGTGGAATGTCTAGAGTTCTGTCAAAAGTTGGCTATAGAAGGCGATTCCAAAATACAATTCATCTATGCGCGCTTATTACACAGCGGTATCGCAGGTAGAATAGACAAAGCAAAAGCTTTTCATTATTATTCTTTATTGGCTAAAAGCAATCATTTTGAGGCGCAATATTATTGTGGGCTAATATTAGAAGAGGGTACCGTTTCTATCGCTCAAGATCTATCATTGGCTCGACACTATTATCAACAATGTACTGAGCATGTTCTTTTGGCAAAATTACGCTTGGCACGTTTATTACTACAAGACAAAGATCATTGGCTCAATGATAAGAAAGCCATTGATATGTTAATATTTTTCTGCGATAATTTTCAAGAAAACAAGATGGCTGCAGCGTTGACAATAGAACTGCAATTAGATCGTTTAACGCAAAAAAACCAGCTGTTTGATCTAAGCGGTTTTATTGCTTCTATAGATACACTGTCAGTCTATGCGAATTATGTCTTAAGTATGATGTTTAAAGAAGGAAGTCGAGTTACTCAAAGTGATTCAAGAGCAATACTGTTTCTCAAAAAAGCAGCAGATGCTGGTCATGTAGAGGCACAATACCAGTATGCACTATTAAAAGAAAAAGAATCACCTCAAGATGCTTACAGCTATTATAAAGAAGCGGCCAAAGAAGACCATAGGTTAGCACAATATGCCTGTATTTATTATCAAACCCAATATAATCGTGATCTAAACGATTGCTTAGCGCTGTGTGAGAAATTATCTTGTGCAGGAGAATCTTCACCTAAATTTTTAAACGCCAAATTAAACTTGGCACGTTTATTGTTGCAAGATAAAGACTATCTTAAAAATGAGAGAAAAGCGCTTGAAATCTTGGGGTTCTGCAGCGCGGATTCTGAAGAATTAGATATAGCACATCAACTAAGACAACTGAAGTTGAGTAATAGTAGCTTTGATCTACTCATTGCATCTATTAATACTTTTTCGGTTAATGCGAATTACATGTTCGGAATATATTTCAAAGAAAAGAGACCATCTATAGCAAGTAATTTAAAAGCAATGATATTTCTTAAAAAAGCAGCAGATGCTGGTCATGTAGAGGCACAATACCAGTATGCACTATTAAAAGAAAAAGAATCACCTCGAGATGCTTACAGCTATTATAAAAAAGCGGCCAAAGAAGATCATGTTTTGGCGCAATATGCTTGTATTCGCTATCAACTACAATTTAGCTGCGATCTAGAGGATTGTTTAAATTTTTGTGAACAATTATCGATTGATAGAAATTTTCCATTTAAATTTGTCTTGGCAAGATTGTTAGACTCCGGTATTGCCATGAGAATAGACAAAGCCAAGGCATATTACTATTATTCTGAAGCGGCGAAAGATGGTCATAAACTAGCATATTATTATTGTGCAAATATGTTGGTCGAAGGCCGTGGCGTAGAGAAAAATATTTCTCTTGCGTTGAAATATTACACAGAATGCAGTGGGGATTATTTTGAAGCAAAACTAAGATTGGGCTGTTTATTATTGCAGTATCATAATTATAACTCGGATAAGGCACTTATTGCTGAAAAAGAAAAACAAGCGGTTGACTTATTAAAGTTTTATTATGAACACTATGAAGGCGAAAAATTATATTTTTTAAATTTTGCCGAACAAAATTTAGAGGCAATAATTAATAAATCACATGTTAATGTAAGCATGCTTATTCCACGAATATGCACCCAATCCGTTGAAGCCAATTATTACCTAGGTAGAATATTTGAAGAAGGGAAGGGTATGCCTATTGATGCTGAACGTGCACTTTATCACTATCATCGTGCGGGTATATCTCATGTCGATGCCCGCTATCGTATAGGTTATATCCATGAATTTGGAGTTGGTAATGTAGAAAGGAATAGAGGGGATGCCAGAGAGTTTTATCAGCAAGCAGCCAACAGAGGGCATGAGTTGGCTGCTAAGCGTCTGACATTACAGTATTCATTTCTCTCGATGATGTCTGATATGAGCGATGCGGCATTGATCGAAGAGAAAAAAGATGCACCTCGAATCGAAGAGAAAAAAGACAATTGTTTAATTATGTAATAATCGATTTTAGATTTAGGAGATAAAGCCATGTTTCTGTCGGGGAAAGAGATTTTAGAAAGAGAGCTAGACCTAAGAGTTGCATCTGCCAAGGGGGATCTAAATTACGTTAAATATTTTATGAGTACATATAAAAACTCTATAAACATAAATTCTTTTAGCATTGAAGGTAAAGATGAAAAACAAACAGCATTACATTTGGCTTGTGAAAATGGGCATGTAGATGTGGCCATTGTTTTGATAGAACATGGCGCTAATATCAATGCAAAAGGTTTAGGTGATGACACGCCATTACATACCGCTATAATTTTCGGGTATCTTGATGTTGTTCAAGCATTACTAAAAAGAGGTGCAGATCCCAATATGGAAAATGATGTAGGGGATACCCCCATTGATTACGCTGAACGTGAAGGTTACGATGATATTATTGCCTGTCTGAAAGGCAATTCTTTTAATCAGAGTAAAAGGCCCTGTTTAATGCCAAAGTAGAGTTTGCTTAAGATCGCTTTTTGCTATTTCATGGTATAGAATAGCTATAACTAGCTATGACCTGTGAGTATAACCATGTCTGAACTAAAATCCGTTACCAACGACGAACGTATTTTCGCGCCAATGGCCGATTTTGTAAAACAGGCTAATTTGAATACAGAACAATTACATGCCTTAAGGCTCAAAGCTGAAACGAATTATACTGGTTTTTGGGGCGATCTTGCTTTAGAACATATAGACTGGCATAAACCTTTTACGAAAATACTCAATGAAACAGATGTGCCCTTTTATAAATGGTTTGAAGACGGTAAACTCAATGTTTCTTATAACTGCTTAGATCGGCAGGTTAGTAAACATCCACACAAAACCGCCATTATTTTTGAATCGGATTCCGGTTTTGTGAAGACCGTGAGCTACAAAGAATTATTAGAGCAAGTTTGTAGGTTTGCGAATGGTTTAAAACAATTGGGCGTCAAACAAGGAGATCGCGTCGTCATCTATATGCCGCACAGCATAGAAGCCATCATTGCCATGCAAGCCTGCGCTAGGATTGGCGCAATTCATTCCGTGGTGTTTGCGGGCTTTTCCGCCAAGGCTCTGGCGGACAGAATTGCAGATACGGAAGCACAATACGTAATTACTGCTGATAGCAGCAATAGAGGCGGCAAGAATCTACCATTAAAAAATGTAGTGGATGAAGCATTACATTTTTTAGCGACTAAAAATCCTGTGAAAAATGTCATCTTACATAAACGTAATGATGAACCGTGTCATTTTGAAGAAGGTCGCGATGTCTGGTGGCACGACGTAATCAATAATCAGCCCGATAGCTGTGAACCAGAAATGGTAGACAGCGAGCACCCACTTTTTATTCTATATACATCCGGTAGCACTGGTGCTCCTAAAGGAATACAGCATTCTAATGCCGGCTATTTATTAGGTACCATTATAACCATGCAATGGGTATTTGATATTAAACTCAACGATGTCTTTTGGTGCACGGCCGATGTAGGTTGGATTACGGGACATAGTTATGTCTGTTATGGACCATTGGCTGTAGGCGCTACACAAATTATATTTGAAGGCACGCCCACTTATCCAGACGCTAGTCGTTTTTGGGAAATGATTGAACGGCATAAAGTCAGTATATTTTATACCGCACCTACGGCCTTGCGTACTTTAATTAAAATAGATGCGCATTTACCCGAGCAATTTGATTTATCTTCATTACGTTTGCTGGGATCAGTAGGGGAGCCCATTAATCCCGAAGCATGGCGTTGGTATTATGAAGTCGTCGGTAAAAAACGTTGTCCCATTATAGATACCTGGTGGCAAACCGAAACCGGTTCCGTGATGTTAAGCCCAATTCCAGGAATTACAGCCATGAAACCAGGATCGTGTAGTGCTCTCATACCGGGGATTATGGCCGAAATTATTGACGAATCGGGTCATTCCATTGCACGCAATGATAGCGGTTCTTTAATTATTAAGCGTCCTTTCCCTTCGCAAATCAGAACCATTTGGAATAATCCAGAGCGCTATCTTAAAACTTATTTTCCTAAAGATATAGGTGATGGTCAATATTATGTAGCGGGGGATTCCGCGCATCTAGATAATGATGGTTATTTTTGGATCTTAGGGCGCATGGATGATGTGATCAATGTATCCGGTCATAGATTGGATACCATGGAAATAGAGTCGGCATTAGTGGCTCATCCTAGAGTTGCTGAAGCGGCGGTAGTCAGCAAGCCTCATGAAATAAAAGGGGAAGCGATTTTTGCATTTGTTGTTTGCAAAGGCTCAGTGCCGCTCTCTGCTGCAGAGGCGCGAGAATTAGCAGAAGCATTACGCCAGTGGATAGTTCAGGAAATTGGCTCCATTGCAAAACCCGATGAAATTCGTTTCGGAGATAATTTACCTAAGACGCGTTCGGGCAAAATTATGCGCCGCTTACTGCGCAGCATTGCGCGAGATGAAGAGATTACACAAGATGTATCGACTTTAGAGAATCCAGCCATTTTGGAGCAATTGAAGAAAAAAGAATATTAATTTGATATATACCCATTCCACTTCAAGATGCAAGATTCGCAAACTCACAGGTTACTCGTCCAAAGCCATCGTTGCCGTTGTGTCAAACACGCCGTAAACCCATCCATAGAGGCCGAAGGCATAGCGCAGGCACGAGCACGACGGAGAGGTCGCGTGTGACCGGGCCCGGCCAGAGAGGAATGACAATGCTGAGCCCTGGATATAACCGAATAAACAAATCGTATTAGTGATGACAGAGCTCGGCCAAAAGAGTACAATATCGCTCATATTGTTCCACATTTATTTAAGGGGTTTTTTTATGTCCTATCATTCCATCACTGTGCCTAGCAATGGTCAAAAGATCACCCATGATGCCGACGGCCATTGTGTAGTTCCTAACAATCCTATTATTCCGTTTATCGAAGGCGACGGCATAGGCGTAGACATTACGCCGGTGATGCGGGCCGTGGTAGATCACGCAGTTAAACAGGCTTATGGTGGCGACAAAGCCATTGCCTGGATGGAGATTTATGCTGGAGACAAAGCGGTCACCGTATATGGTGCTAATCAATATTTACCCGAAGAAACCTTACAAGCCATACGCGATTTTAAGGTGGCCATCAAGGGGCCTTTGAGCACACCAGTGGGCGGTGGTATACGTTCGTTGAACGTGACTTTAAGGCAAGAGCTGGATTTATATGTTTGTTTAAGACCTGTGCGTTATTTTACGGGTACGCCTAGCCCGGTCAAAGAGCCTTGGAAGGTAGACATGGTTATTTTCAGGGAAAATTCCGAAGACATCTATGCTGGTATAGAATGGCAAGGTGGCAGTCCCGAAGCGGAGAAAATCATTGCTTTTTTACAGAATGAAATGCACGTCAAGAAGATTCGTTTCCCTAAGATGTGTGGTATAGGCATTAAACCGGTTTCTAAAGAGGGTACAGAGCGTTTAGTACGTCAGGCCATACAATACGCCATCGATCACGATAAGCCCTCTGTGACCCTAGTACACAAGGGCAATATCATGAAATACACCGAAGGCGGCTTCCGTGACTGGGGTTATTCCTTGGCGCATTCTGAATTTAACTCTACAATCATAGATTCTGGCCCTTGGCAATCGTTCGAAAACCCTAAAACAGGTAAAACTATTGTTATTAAAGATGTGATTGCCGATGCTTTCTTGCAACAGATTTTACTAAGGCCAGAAGAGTACAGTGTTATCGCAACCTTAAATTTAAATGGAGACTATATTTCCGATGCGCTGGCAGCTCAAGTAGGTGGTATAGGTATTGCTCCAGGCGCTAATATAGGTGCAGATACAGCTATTTTTGAGGCAACTCATGGTACAGCCCCTAAATACGCTGGGCAAGACAAGGTCAATCCAGGCTCAATCATTTTATCCGCGGAAATGATGTTGCGTCATTTGGGTTGGGATAAGGCGGCAGATCTCATCATCAAAGGCATGGAAGGCGCTATCAGCAGTAAGCATGTCACCTATGATTTTGCACGTTTGCTAGAAGGTGCCAAACTTGTTTCCAGTTCGGAATTTGGTGAAATTATCAATAAGAATATGTAGCTTTATTGCACAAAATAAAGATGCACTGACGATAATTCGCTTATTCTGTTTAAAATATATTCATTTTTATGTTTTTACAGCATAAACACGGCAATATTTGTATTTTTGAGCTAAGGTTATAAGTAGAGGAAGTGAAATTAAAGGCGTTTTGGCGAACGCAAAGTATCGAGTTCGTTGGAGGACATAACCGTGTTAAATAGAGAATTAGAGCTTACGCTCAATCAAGCTTTTAAAGAAGCTAGAGATCGTTCGCATGAATATATTACCATAGAGCATCTTTTATTTGCGTTATTAAAAAACGTATCTGCATTGGATGCCTTATTGGCTTGTGGTGCCGACGTAGATCAAATTTACTTTCAATTATCTGAAGCCTTGGAAAAAATACCGAGCCACCCCATAACGGAAGATAAACAAGAAATACAAACCACTCTAGGCTTTAAACGCGTATTGCAACGGGCGGTGTTTCACGTAGGGCAAGCAACTGGACGGAGCGAGGTAGATGGTGCAAATGTTTTGGCAGCCATATTCAGCGAACCAGATAGTGAAGCGGTACAAATTCTAAAAAATGCACAAATTAATCGCTTAGATATAGTTAATTATCTGAGCCAAGGAGCAACTAATAATAAGCTACAAGAATTTCCATCGCCGTTTAAAACGGATGGTATGCATTCGCCGCTGGGGGAAGATGAAAGCGGTTCTGGTGGGCAAACGGCATTGGAAGCCTATACTAGTAATTTAAACGTATTGGCGATGACGGGAAAAATTGATCCTCTAATTGGCCGTGAAGAAGAAATTGCTTTAACCATACAAGCCTTATGCCGCAGACGTAAAAATAATCCTTTATTGGTGGGTGAAGCTGGCGTGGGTAAAACCGCGATTGCTGAAGGCTTGGCTAAGTTAATTGTTGAAAACAAAGTGCCTAAAATCATAGGTCATTGTACCGTCTATGCACTAGACTTAGGTAATTTATTAGCGGGTACCAAATATCGCGGTGACTTCGAAAAACGCTTTAAACAACTGGTTCAAGAATTGAGTGCACAACCCGGTGCTATTTTGTTCATAGATGAGATCCACACCATCGTTGGTGCGGGTGCGGCATCGGGTGGGGTTATGGACGCGTCTAATTTAATTAAACCGCTGTTAACCGCGGGTAATTTAAAATGCATAGGCGCTACGACGTATCAGGAATACCGCGGTATTTTTGAAAAGGACCACGCTTTGGCTAGACGTTTTCAAAGAGTCGATATCAATGAACCCACCGTAGAGCAGACCTACCAAATATTAAAAGGCTTGCGCCGCAAATTCGAATTTCACCATGGCATTCGTTATTCCTTAAAAGCACTGCGTGCCGCCGCTGAATTATCGTCTAGATTTATCACCGATCGCTTTTTACCCGATAAAGCGATTGATATCGTAGACGAAGCGGGCGCACACCAAGCTTTACAAGTGGATGGCCATAAGAAACGCATTATTAATTCCGCTGAAATTGAACAAGTAGTGGCGCAAATGGCGCATGTACCGACCAAAACAGTTTCTACTTCAGATAAAGAAGTGTTGCGCAGTTTGGTGCGTGATTTAAAAATGATGATTTTCGGTCAAGACGAAGCGATTGAAGCCTTGGGTGCGGCCATTAAATTGTCGCGTGCTGGGTTGCGTGAAGTCGATAAACCAGTAGGTTGTTTTTTATTGGCCGGTCCTACCGGTGTAGGTAAAACCGAAGTCACGCGTAGGTTAGCGCAGTTGATGGGTGTGGAACTCATTCGTTTCGATATGTCGGAATATATGGAAAAACATACCGTATCGCGTTTAATTGGTGCTCCTCCAGGCTATGTAGGATATGATGAGGGTGGTTTATTAACCGAAGCCGTAACGCGTCATCCCTATTCCGTCGTGTTATTGGATGAAATTGAAAAAGCGCACCATGATGTTTACAACTTATTATTACAAGTCATGGATCACGGTACCTTAACCGATACCAATGGCCGTAAGGCTAATTTTCGCAATGTCATTTTAATCATGACTACCAATGCAGGAGCTCAGGATTTCTCTAAAAATACGATGGGTTTCGCTGAGCAAGAACAACACAGCGACGCTTTAATAACCATTAAACGTATTTTCACACCAGAATTTAGAAATCGTCTCGATGCCATTGTGCAATTTAAACAGTTAGATATGCCGACCGTTGAAAGTGTGGTCAATAAATTTTTAATGGAATTAGAAGTACAGTTGGAAGAACGTAAAATTAAATTGAAAGTAGATAGTGAAGCTAAACATTGGCTCGCGACTAATGGGTATGATGAAAAAATGGGTGCGCGTCCGATGGCACGGCTTATTCAAGAGAAAATTAAAAAGCCTTTGGCTGATGAAATGTTGTTTGGTGTGCTAATGCAAGGTGGTATGGTGCAGCTGCAAGTGGTAGACAATGATTTACGTGCTGTGGCCATAGCCAGTGACGAAACCGTAACCAGTGGGTCTTGATATACTCTTCGCATTTGATTCTTAGGCTTTGTTGCCTTCGCCCATCTCGCACCAGTCATGTAGATTACTACACTCCTGGTGCTCGCGAGCTCGGCGCCTCGCCTAAAAATCAACTGCTGTGAGTATATACCCATCGTCAATGACGGATATGGCTATTTCTATGCTAGCGTAGCCTCTTCATTGGCGAGGAGGGGTATAGTCTTCCGCTAATACCAATTCCAGCGTCTTCACTCTACGGCTATCAGCTTGCAATATTTTGAAATTTAAATCATCAAAAGATATGCGTTCGCCTTTCTTAGGTAAATGTCCTAACTCTGCCACTAAAATACCGCCTACAGTGTCGAATTCTTCGTCGCTCCATTTTAATTTAAAATATTCATTAAATTCTTCTATGGGCGTGATAGCTTTGATAATGAAATGGCGTTTGTCGATGGTAATGATGTTGGCTTCATCATCTATATCGTATTCATCTTCAATTTCACCGACGATTTCTTCTAAAATGTCTTCTATCGTAATTAACCCTGAAACACCACCATATTCATCGACGACGATGGCCATATGATTGTATTCCATGCGAAATTCGCGCAATAATACATCGACGCGTTTACTCTCAGGGATAAAAATGGCTTTACGTAATAGTTTGTCGATTTGAATGGCATGATTAGAAGCTTCTTTTTTAAGGTCATAATTCAGCAAATCTTTAGCTAATAATATGCCAATTACTTCATCACGATTTTCGCCAATCACCGGAAAGCGAGAATGGCCGCATTCAGTGATGCGGGGCAAAAATTCATCGACAGTTTCGTCAATTTCGACTACGACCATTTGGGAACGAGGAACCATGATGTCGCGAGCTTGTAATTCAGAGACCGACAGTACGCCTTCTATCATTTGCAACGCATTGTTAGGGATAATACCGCGTTCGGCTGCATGACGTAGCAGCTCGGTCAATTCGTCTTTATCATGAGGTTCTCTCAATAATACATGGCTTAAGCGTTCTAACCAGCCTTTCTGGTGAGATTCTTCATTGTCAAGTTCGTCGTTCATGATGTCACTATTTCCTCATAAGGGTTGTTAAAACCAAGTTGTCGTAAAATGGCGATCTCAAGGTTTTCCATGATGGCCGCATCTTGTTCTGTTTCGTGATCATAACCCAATAAATGCAGGGTAGAATGCACCGTTAAATGTGCTGTATGCTCCAGGATGGATTTTTTCTGCTCAGAAGCTTCTTTGGCTATCACCGGCGCACACAACACTATATCCCCTTGACCTATCACCCTTCGCCTTTCAAGCTGCGACTTTGTTGTGTGCTTGCCTCGCTGCTCATGTACCAGTGCGTACACTGCGCTGCTCGGCTGCGCACACGCCTCGTCGCAACATGAAATGCTGTGGGTGTGTTCTTGAGATATAGATTCATCGTCTTCATCTGCAAACTCTAAGTTGGCAAAAGGATCATCATAATAAAAAGACAACACATTGGTAGCATAGTCTTTATGGCGATAATTGGCATTAAGGCTTTTACCTTCTTCGGCATCGACGATGCGCAGCGTAATTTCCCAATCAGAGTGTATGTTTAAAGGTTCGGCATGTACCATGGCATAAGATAAAGTTTCTAAACACCAAGTGTTAAATTGATTTTCATCTGCTAGGGGTACAGATGTATCTATGGCTTGTAAATTAAAGTCTAGCATGGGCGCATTAATCATATGTCGTGATCATCATCATATTGTTCATAAGCTCGAATGACTTTTTGCACTATGGGGTGACGCACAGCGTCTTTAGCTTCAAAATAGGTAACATGAACATCCTCTACAGATTTTAATACCTCAATAGCATGAATGAGTCCAGACGGTGCCACGCGTGGCAAGTCAATTTGTGTGATATCGCCTGTGACCACAGCGACAGAGCCAAAGCCTATACGGGTTAAAAACATTTTCATTTGTTCACGCGTGGTATTTTGCCCTTCATCTAAAATGATAAAAGCGTTATTCAAAGTACGGCCGCGCATATAAGCGAGTGGCGCTAGCTCAATATGGTTTTTAGCTAACAGTCGGGTAACTTGTTCTGGGCCTAGCATTTCATGTAAGGCATCGTAGAGAGGCCGCAAATAAGGATCCACTTTCTGTGCTAGGTCACCAGGTAAATAGCCTAAGCGTTCGCCTGCTTCAACAGCGGGGCGTGTTAAAATGATACGCTGTACCAATTCTTTTTGTAAAGCATCAACTGCCATAGCGACCGCTAAATACGTTTTGCCGGTACCCGCGGGGCCTACAGCAAAAACAATAGGATGAGTTTGGATGGCATTCAGATAATCTTGTTGATTTTCGCTTTTAGCGCTCAAGCGGCCAGCACGATTTAAGATTTCAAATTTTTCGTCATCTGTACCACTAGGATAAGATAATGTATCCATTACGTGATCCCCTAATAATAAGTGGATATGATCCAATGTTAAATCTGTATGACGCTTAGTTTTCTCATACAGGTCGGTTAAAATTCTAGCCGTTTTAAGCACAGATTCCGCTTCGCCACTGATTTTAAAGGAGCCACTGCGAGGAGCAATTATAACCTGCAAACGTTTCTCAATAAAGCGTAGGTTTTCATCAAATTGCCCGCACAGTTTAGCCAATCGATCATTGTCAATCGGGATAAAACTTATTTTTTCTTCGATATATTTACTGTTCAATTTTCACCAATCGTTAATAAGGTTAGGTACTTTAATTATAGCAGTTTCATGGCTATAGCAAGTATACATTTAAACATTATTATTAAATCAATTCCCCGCGTAATGAATTGCGCAAACAAGCGCTGATGCGTACTGGCACAACTTGGCCAATTAACTCCTTGGGCCCATTAAAATTAACAATGCGGTTATTCTCACTGCGACCGCTCAATTCCGTGTTATCTTTCCTGGCATGGCCTACGACCAGTATAGGCACTATAGTCCCCACCATGGCCTGGCTAATGGCTTGTGCCTGTAGTTGGATTCGGTCTTGCAGTATTTTTAAGCGTTGCTTTTTAGTTTCCATGTCAATGCCGTCATGTAATTTAGCGGCAGGTGTGCCGGGGCGTGGGCTATAAATGAAACTAAAGGATTGATCGAAGCCTACAGCTTGTATTAGGTTTAAAGTAGCGATGAAATCATCATCCGTTTCACCGGGAAAGCCCACGATAAAATCGGATGAAATAGAAATATCGGGGCGTATCGCTTTTAATTTTTGGCAGCGTTCAATAAAACTTTCTGTAGTATAGTTGCGTTTCATCATTTTCAAAATACGGTTAGAGCCACTTTGTACGGGTAGATGCAAGTGATTGGCTAACTTGTTAATGTCTTTATAGGCAGCTATTAAATCATCGCCAAAGGCCGATGGATGCGAAGTGCTAAAGCGAATGCGCTTAATGTTATCTAAAGCCGCGATGTAACGAATCAACAGGGCTAGATCGGCAGTAGAACCATTATGCATAGGGCCGCGATAATCGTTGACATTTTGCCCTAGTAAAGTAATTTCCTTAACGCCTTGTTCCGCTAAGGAAGCAACTTCCGCTAAGATGTCATCAAAGGGGCGACTGATTTCTTCGCCGCGAGTATAAGGAACAATACAATAACTACAATACTTATTACAGCCTTCCATAATGGATACAAAAGCGGTAACGCCGTTGGCTTTGGGTTCGGGTAGGCAATCGAACTTTTCAATTTCGGGAAAAGTCACATCTATAGCGGCTTTGCGTGTAGCATTCCGTTGGTCTATTAACTGCGGCAAACGGTGTAGTGTTTGCGGGCCAAAGATGACATCGACATAAGGGGCTCGTTTGACTATGGCTTCACCTTCTTGGCTGGCTACACAGCCACCCACAGCAATGAGCACATGCGGATTATTTTCTTTAAATTCGCGCCAACGACCTAGCTCAGAAAACATTTTTTCTTCGGCCTTGTCGCGTATAGAACAGGTATTGATGAGCAATAAATCAGCTTCGTTGGGATCTGTAGTGATTTCCAT